>RKRO01000459.1 GCA_007571355.1 Candidatus Poribacteria bacterium
CGCATAGTCAGAGATGTTCACACGGAGTGCCTTCACGCCTTGTAATTTGCCGCCTTGCACCTTGTCGTAAGTGTTCGCGAGGTCTTTAAAAATCGGTTTGCCTTGTGTCTCCCCTTTTTTTAATTTTTCGTGGAGATAGATGCCGATATCGTCTGTTTCACCGAAAATTTGGGCGTTCATTTTCGTGTAGATATCCACTTTCGGCGTTGAAGTCTCTGCCAAATGCAGGATCACGCGCCAAGTCGGCTCCGGATCGTCAGGCTTCGGCGGTTCGAGCCTATCCAAACGATAATGCTTAAAATTGTCGCGGTTGCTGTTCTGTGCAAGGCCGGCACCTGCTTTCCGCGACAAACGATATTCAATCCGTTTCCCTTCAACTTCAAAAGCGACACTGTTGAAACCTGTTGCCGTTTTGACATAATAACTGTCTCGGCACTTCCAATGGAAAAGGGTATCTGTTCCGTCGTAATCTGCTTCGTCTGGGTAGTCCACTTTATAGTGTGCGGTGCTTCTATCGTTGTAGCCGAAGTCGCCGTCTCGGTAGTAGCCCTCAAAAAAACTGTAGATGTGGTTATAGACGCGGAAAGCGAGGTGTGCCTTAAGATCATCAAGGTTGGTTTGCAGTGGATCGGTCAGGTCTTCTCGTTTTTCTTTGAGAAAATCTATAAGTTCTGCACGGTTCTCAGCGATATTTTCGAGCAATTCTCTCTGCTTACGTCTGCCTTCTTCCTCGACGTATGCCTTGACTTCTGTGAGTTGACTTTCGTACAGCGCGCCTGAGACTTCCGTGAGTGCCTCGTCCACGATGCTGGGTAGTTTTTCGTCGATGAATTGGTTGACTTCATCGCGCTTAATCTTGAGGTTGCGGAAAATACCGAAGTCGAGATCGTTGTGTGCGAAGTGAAACATCTCGCGGAGTTTTTCGCGGAGGGTGTTGAGTGCTTCGGTGGTTGGATTTGATTCGGGCATGGGTGTCTTGTCCTTGCTATGCAGTTTCTTAACTGAAATACCGGAAGGTATCTTAAAAATATTTGTGAAGATGTGTTTTAACCAAATTGTCCTGCGGTTGATACCCCAACACTTCAACCGCACCGCTTATATCAAGATAACTCTGCTGATACCCATCAGAATTCGCCGAGCGTCCGTACGTAATTAAATACTTAACCGGTCCCTCATAATCGACAGCCAAGCCGAAGAGTTGCACACAATCTCGGGGGGTCAGGAGTGTGCTGCAGTGTCGAATCCCGTTCGGTTCATAAGTACCGTTAAAACTCCCGATACGGATACTGATAAATCGCATACCGTGTGCATCAACAAGATACCGTCCGGCGATTTCTGCCATCCCCTTCATCGCGCCGTACCACCCATCAGGCCGAAATTGGTCGCCTGTTGAGAAGCGGGGTGGCGAGTTCAACCGTTCGTTCCAACCTGAAACATGGTTCGTACTGGCGTATACAATCTTCTGGATACCTCCTTCTCGTGCTGCTTCAAACAGGTTCATAGACGCGCCGATGTCGCTGACTTCACCTGGCACCTTCCCCAGCGAATCCTGACGGATGTATGCAAGATGCACCAACACATCGTGATCACGGCACAATTTCTGCATCGCAGCGTAATCCCGAATATCAGCGTTCACCATGCGCGAATTCGCGTCCACAATCGGGTTGATATCCATCAACGTTAATGTGTAAACATTTTGTTCTTCCCACGCTTTCCAAAGCGCGGTGCCGACAGTGCCAGCTGCTCCGGTAATCAATACGCGCTGTTTCATCTTTTTTAAATTTCCCTTGCGGTTCGGTCAAGCGAGTCCCTTATTTCAATCGCCTTTACGTATATTCGCATTGGATTTAGCGTTCACAAAAACCCTTCCATTCCATTACTTTCTGTCTTTGGCATCTAACGCCGCCATAATATCAGCATGTACCGCTTTCGGGTCCGCCACCGGTTGGACGTAGAACCGGTCGGTCGCTTGTCCGCCTAATCCTGAGCATTTACACATCTCAACATTCAATCCGAGTTTTGCCAGGATACCGCTGAAGTAGTGGAGGAATCCGACCTTTTCCTCAGCAACGACGACAATCTCGGAGTAGCTGCGTGCTGTTTCAACAGTGACCTCGTCAACCGCCCATGTTTCGTTAAGATTAACATAGTGCTTCTCAAATATTTGATCAAGTGAAACTTCCTCTGCAAGGAGACTTCGGATATCAAAATCGATGTTCCTTTTCAGTTCTTCATCGAGCGGCATCGGTTCACCTTGATGATGGGGTGGTTGGTGAACAAGTCGATAAATTTCGAGTTCAATACTCGTGTCCTGTTTCGTATAGACGCGGGCATCGCGAACGTCTATACCGTTGGCGTAAAAGAGTCCGCTCACGGTGTGCAATTTGCCGATTCGGCTCGGGCTACAGAGATGCAGTTCTGTAAATCCGGGACGATCAACAAATTGGACGATCCCGGTAATCCCCTTCGTCTTTTCATCCGCAACAGCGGCCTCCGCTTGGGTCGTCATCTTTATATGCATAGCGATCTCCTCGGGAGAGATACTCATACGGTAGGAGACCGGCATGTGGTGAAGGAATTGCTGAAACTCTTCAACAGGTGCGAAGGCACCCCACTGTGTCTCTTCTTGACCGACAAAACGTGTTCGCGCCACCTCGTATAAACTCTTCAGGTTATGCTTAACAACGTGACTGAAATTCTGTGAACCGTTGGCTTTGGAATCGCAATAAGTGAGCAGATACAGTGCGGTTAAACGTTCCAACGAATTAACCTTCTTACAGAATTCGGCGATGGTGCTCTCATCCCAATGATGATAGCGTGCCAAATCTATCATCGTCAGATGTTCTCGTATGAGGAAGCAGATATCGTCTGTCTGTTGCGCGTTGAATCCAAATTCAGGCGCGATACGTTCTGCTTTTTCAGCACCGGTCATCGGATGGGTCGGATCCGGCTTGTCTATATCGTGAAGGAAGAGTGCCATATAGAGCGGACTCGGATCCGAAAGTGCGCGAAATGCGGTATTGAGATCCTCTAATTCGGAAGTCGGGGACGGCGACACCGGTGCCCCGAAACCGCCTGCGCCGGCAAACGGACTGCTCGGCTCCGTTTGCCGGATTTCATCAAGGTAACTAATTGCAACCAACGTGTGTTTCCCAACCGTATACGGGTCGAGGCTCCGTTCGCTCCGGGTCATCATCGCTCTTTCAAAAAGTGCACCGCCCTCCCCCAGATGTGATAGAATATCAAGCCTATGGAGACGTGTAAGGGTCTTCGCGACATCACCCGGTATGTTTATCAATTCCGCCATCCGCTTCCGAAAAGAACGCCAATCGAATGCATGAACATAGCGAGAGATGAAAGTAGAAAGCGAGGCATCAATCTCAAAATCGTATTGTTGGAAGTAGGTGAATAGAATGAAAAGTTGCTCTGCATCAAGTTCGCCGAAATTGTTATCCATGCAATATAAGGTGTCGGTACTTGCCGCAAGGACATCTGAGATTGGGATTCCGTTCGCCAGCATCTTCCGAATTAACAACTCTGCCTTGAAATGTAGATATTTTGCTTTCGCATAATATTCAGCCATGAACTCGTAACGACCATTGTCTGTCTCGTTCCTCAATCCGAGGACTCGTGCGATCTCTGCCTGCAGTGTGTCTCCCTTTTCAGGATGATACGAGAGATTATCATGCGGCGCATCGGCAAGCACATGCAGAAGATTCCGCACCTTGAACATGAAATCAAGCGAAGGCATCAGTTGGTCATCACCGTGGCGTTCGTAAAGTTCAGGAATCGAGGTAAAGCCCGGCAGTCCACATATCCAGAGTGCATACTGAAGTGTCCGTAGCCCACCCCTACCCGTTTTCACATTGGGCTGGTTGAGATAGATAGTATCTTCAGAAGCTTTGAAAGCATCCGCTTTCGATTTCAGCAGATCCAACACAAGGGATATATCCGATTTTTCGGAGTGTACGGCTTTTCGGAAACGCTCTGTCAACATCGAGTCCCCTGCAATAAAGCGCATATCAATCAAGGCAGTCATATCCTGATAATTCCACCTCGCGATATCCGCAAGCGGACGGTAGATAAAACTGAACTCAAACCCCGGAATTACCGAATGGAGACTATCAAAAAAATCGTAGAACCATCGAATCAGTTCGAGCGTGCTCTCATCATAAATATCCTCTAAGTCTACAGAGGAAGTGTAGATGACATCCACATCCGAGAAGTAGCAGAGCTCGCTTCTACCGTAACTACCGACACCATAAAGTGCGACATCCGGTGCCCATCCCTCTAATTCTGCTGTTAAGTCGTTGATATCAACGTCTGGAAGTTGGCTTAGAACATCGATCTGCTTCTGATATTCATCCCGAATTTGAAATGTGGCTACCTCGTAAACTTTCTGAATAACCACATCCCACATCTGTGTGTGGATATTACATGCACTGAATCCGCTTTCACCTTTCAAGATATGGGTTTTTAGCTGCTGCCGTTCGGATTGGATGAAAGCAGCAAGTTGTTTTTGCAGCGTCTCAAAAGACACATCCAAATCTGGCGCATAATTATTGAGTCGTCTTTGAATATATGTGGTATCCATTCATATCTCTCCAATGTATCAGAGCAGTCTAATTGTCGTGTCGTTACTAACGAATACGAAAAACTAACAACTTCACATGAAGTCATTATACACATAATTAAGAAAAAAAACAAGTTCGAATTAGTTATCGCCCCTCCACTTTTCCCTTGACACACTTTTTCGATCTTGCTAACATACAAAATCGAAGAATCTGAAATTGGAGGGGTAATCGCCGCAAAACGATCCGCAACCCGAAACAGAGTAGTCCAATTATATTGAGGGCATGACCCCAGAACAGCAAGAAGTCATGGAGGCACCCCACATCCGGCACTAAACTGCAAAGGAGAGTCCTGTGTCAAATTTACGCGTTGCTGTCATCGGCTGCGGCAGCAGAGGCCGCGGCCATACAAAGATCCTCTCAGAATTTGGTGACACTGATCTTGTCGCTGTCTGCGATCCAATTGAAGCGGCACGAAATAACGCTGCTGATACCTTCAACATCCCAAACCGATATGAGACCATTGAGGCGTTACTGGACAACGAAACTTTAGACGCTATTTTTGTCGCCACCCCAGCGCACCTTAACGGCGAAGCAGCACTTCCTTGCCTGAAACACGGGGTCTCTACGCTCTTAGAAAAACCACCCGGTATGAGCGTATCAGAAACCATCGCTTTGCGGAATGCCGCAGCACAGTCAGGCGCGAAAGGGATGGTCGGGTGGAACCGTCGTTTCCACCCGACCATCCTTGAAGCGAAACGTAGGGTCACCGAACGCGGTCCCGTGACACAAATCGTCGGCGAATTCCACAAGAGTATCACCCGGTTAACACAATCTGGAAAATTTCCTGAACATCTGATGGACAACATGTTTCTGGAAACACCCATCCATGCACTTGATACGATCCGCGCCGTCGCTGAAGCTGATGTCCAAGAGGTACACAGTGTCGTCCAACGGGCTATTTCAGATTACAAAGATGTTCACGCTGCGCTCATTCTGTTTGACAACGGCTGCGTTGCCCAACACATTGCCAATTATACAACAGATGCGCGCCTCGAACGCTATGAGATTCACGGGAGAAACATCTCCGCTTACCTTGAAGGGGTCTCTCATGGGACGATTTTCTGTGACAGAACACAATATAAATTAACCGAGGCAGGTACCGGCGGCACCGTTGAACAGAACAGGTATTTCTTAGATTGCGTCAAATCCAACACCCCGATTTCGTTCCCCGCTGCGAATCTTGATGAGGCTGTTAAAACGATGCAACTCGCTGAAGATATTCTAAGCGGACTGCGCTGATCAATCGGTGTTTTTGGATATGTGCCTTTGGACTACCCTCTATACCACAAGGAAACATTAAAAAATGTCAAAGCTTGATGAACGTTTTGAGGCTTATAAAACCGACGGTTTCACAATCTTTGAGAAAGTTTTTGAAGAACGGCAGATGCAAAGTTGGCGAGAAAAACATGCAGAACTCTCCGCCGCCAACAACGGACAAACGTGGTTTGGAAACACCCTTGAATTAGCCCCCGAGTTGATGTGGTCTGCTGTCTCACATCCGACGATTCTCGGATTTGTGGAAAAGGTGATGGGCCCCTTTGTACAATTAGACAATCTCACGCTCGCAGCGTTTCCACCCATTAAAAAAGAAAAAGCAGAAGGCAGCGTCTCCGGTTGGCATCGCGACCGGTGGGCACACGTCCCTTATACCGACGCGTATCACCGTCCGAACGCCATCAACGCTATCTCATATCTGCAAGACCTAACGGACGAATTCGGACCGCTCCGTGTTATTGTTGGTTCGCATCGGAAGCCGATTACTATGGAAGAATCGCAACGCGGAGTCCCACATCCCGACGAAACACTCATCCACATGGGCGCCGGTGATGTCGTCATCACACACAACGGACTCATCCACTCCGGTACACCGAATACTTCCGACAAGTTACGTTATTTCTTCAGTATCTACTATAACCTGACGTGGTTGAAACACACCGACCATCACACAGGACCGCACACCCGAGCGTTGCTCGAAACCGCCAAAGCTGCCAATAATCACCAGCACATGCGTCTCCTGGGTGCCGATGAGCAGCTTCAATCGCGATGCAACTCCGGATTCCTGCAATCTGATGAAAAACGCTGGGCAGAATGGGCGACTGCCGATCGCAACGCGATAAAGGAGGCGTAACTATGGCAAGTCCAAGTGTAGTCCCGCCAACGCTCAACGTCGAACTCGATTACCACTTGCAACAAGAGGTCAACTTCTTCCTCAATTGGGGGTATCTCGTCGTTGATAACGCTGCAACACCGGAACAGATTGAATCGTTGCGAAAAGCACTCGACGAAAGTTACGAACGCCACAACAAAAGTCAATTCATCGGTGAACTGCTTGAGGAAGATGATCGATTCGCGTTTCTGTTAGACAATCCGCCTGTCCTAACACGGATGGAAGCCATATTAGGCACCTGCGTCCAACTTCATAGTGCCACGGCGCGGATCTCCGAACCCGGAACCCCTGACCAGAACTGGCATCGCGACGGGCCTTGGCCCGTCGCACCGAACGGGACACCGTACGGGAGTCTCCCCGCACAAATCAACTGCGGCTATTATCTCGACGAAGTCACTGACGAAAATGGTCCCACAGTTGTCCAACCCGGTAGCCACAGAGCACCCTTTCGTCCGCCACCGAGTCCGATCGAACTGCCCGATGAAAAACGGGTACTCGTCTCGCCGGGGCAAGCAGTTATGTTTGACGGTTGGACGTGGCATCGTGGGGCCGCTAACAATGCCTCACAACGGCGACGTGTCTGTCTGATGTGTTACCAAAACGCGTGGATGAAATCTCGCGAACCCTTTAATGGTCCTCGCGTGACAAAACTTCGCGAAGAAGGCACTCCACAACAAAAGTTACTACTTGGAGCAATTCCAAAATGGTAACATAACCTATGGAGAATTTATATGAATATCGCTTATATTGTTATTGATACATTACGTTATGATTATATCGGAGCAAACGGTAATGATTGGATAGAAACACCGAACTTTGACCGATTTGCAGAGAAATCATGGGTATTTGATCGCGCATTTTTAGCAAGTTTCCCAACTATTCCTTA
>RKRO01000454.1 GCA_007571355.1 Candidatus Poribacteria bacterium
CCCTTATCCCCTTACGCCGCCTCAAAAAAAGGTGCCGAATCGCTCTGTCATAGTTATCACCATCTCTACAGCATTGATGTGACAATCTTCCGGTTTTTTACAGTCTATGGACCGGCTGGCAGACCCGATATGAGCGCATTCCGTTTTGTTCAGTGGATTAGCGAAGGGAAACCGGTGATCGTCTACGGGGACGGCAAGCAGTCCTCTCGAGACTATACCTATCTCGAAGACATCGCTCGTGGGGTGATCGCAGGACTGAAACCGCTCAAGTATGAGGTCATCAATCTCGGTTCAGACAGTCCCATCGTACTGATTGATACCATCCGACTCATAGAAGAACTCGTTGGCAAGAGAGCGGAACTTTCACATCAGCCGTTCCACCCCGCAGATGTACGTGCAACGTGGGCAGACATCCGAAAGGCAGAAAAACTTTTGGGGTGGCGACCCCAGGTCACTTTTCAAGAGGGGATAACAGCACTTGTGGAGTGGTATCAGGCAAATCGGGAATGGGCAAAAAACATCCAAACAGGCTAAACCCCGGATGCTGTTTGTGAACCACTGTTGTCAGTCAGAAGTGTGACTGCCTTTGCTAAAGCGGCCGCCTCCACCTTTATTTTTGCGATATCCGCTTCACGCTGCACATACGTCAGTGTGTGTGCTGGACTCATCGGCGCAGCAATATCCTGCACAATCTTATGGAGTCGTTTAACATCGGCTTTCCTGATACCCGTCTCTGCTTCAACGCGAGTGTGTAGTACGGCGGGCGATTCCGGTTCCTCAATAGGTTTTACTTGCTTGGCACGAGTGGATTTGGCATTCGGTGTCGCCTGTGCAGATGACGCTGTCGGTGTCTTCGCACGGCGGGCCCGTTTTCGAGTACTTCCCTGTTTAGAAGACTGGATCTTCCCCGCCTCCAGGGATTTGACACCACATTCCTTACACAACTTCGCTGTGACATCCGCCAACGTCATCGTTACAATCATTTCACTGATCGCACCACAGAGTTCGCATTCAGCAAGGTTCTCGATGCTTTCCAAGATCTCTGCCTGTATCTCAAGCATCTTTTTCTTGTCGGTTTTCGTCTGTTTCTCTTTCTGACAGAGTGCGATGAGTTTCTGTGCTGCTTTCGCAATTGCGTCTAAATGCGTCATGTCGGCTCCAATCGGTAGGCGTGCTTTATTCCGGCGCACCGGGGGAACTTTTATCCATATAGAGTTTATATTCAAAACTATCTATGAGTGCTTCGCAGCTCGCGGAGATGATGTTTTCGGAGACACCCACGGTTCTCCAACTCCGTTCTCCATCGCTCGCTTCAATCAGCACCCTGACTTTTGAGCCAGTGCCTGCCTTGGTATCCAGTACTCGGACTTTGTAATCTATGAGTCGAACCGTCTGCAAAGCCGGATAGAACTGCTCAAGTGCTTTTCGGAGTGCAGTATCGAGAGCGTTGACAGGACCTTCGCCATCCGCAGCGGTGTGGGCCGTTAGACCGTCTGGCGTTGTGACCTTTACCGTTGCTTCAGAACGCTTCGCGAAATCGGTGAACTGCTCAATAATCACGCGAAAACCGACGGGTTCAAAGAACGGTTCATATCCGTTAAACACCTTATGCGTCAAAAGTTCAAACGATGCCTCAGCGGCTTCGTATTGATAGCCGTCCTGCTCGGCTGCCTTGAGACGTTTGAAGAGCTCTAACACTTGCGGCGAATTTTTGTCGTAATTCGGATACTCCTTCTCGATTTTCTTCATGAGGGTACCGCGTCCGGCTTGATCAGAGACGAGAATCCGTTGCGTATTACCGACTGTTTCCGGCATAATATGTTCGTAGGTGAGCCGATTTTTACGAATCGCATCCGTATGTAAACCCCCTTTATGCGCAAAAGCGGAACGGCCCACGTAGGGTTGACGCTCATCATGTGGGAGATTCGCCAATTCACTGATAAGGCGGGATACATTTGTGAGTGACTGCAGCTGCGTATCACTGAAGCACTGCATGCCAAGTTTGAGTTGGATTGTCGGAATAATAGCGGCAAGATTCGCATTCCCGCACCGTTCACCGTAGCCGTTGAATGTGCCTTGTACGTGGGTTGCACCGGCTTGAACAGCCAGGACAGAGTTTGCCGCGCCCATCCCGGCATCGTTGTGCGTGTGTATGCCAACCGGTAACGCTAATTCAGAGAGGACGACTTCAACGCCTTCCTGAACCTCTAAGGGTAACCTGCCGCCGTTGGTATCACAGAGAACAAGACAACTCGCGCCACCTGCGGCCGCAGCTCGCAACGTTTCTATCGCATACGCAGCGTCATCCGCATAGCCATCAAAAAAGTGCTCGGCATCGTAAATGACCGCGCGACCGTTCTCCACAAGATAACGGACAGAGCTCTCAATTAATTCCAAGTTCTCTGCTGCCGTTACACGGAGCACATCGGTGGCGTGGAGTCGCCAAGTTTTCCCAAAGATCGTGACAGTCCTCGCTCCCGTATCCAGCAGGGCTGCCAAATTGGGATCGGTATCAGCGGCGTAGGTCGGATAGCGTGTGCTACCAAACGGCACGATTGTCGCTGTTTCCAATGCCAGCCCCTTTGCACGCTTGAAAAATTCTATGTCTTTCGGATTAGAACCGGGATACCCACCCTCAATATAGCGGATACCTAACGTATCCAGTGCTTCTATGATGATGAGTTTATCCTCGACAGAAAAGGCAACGCCTTCTGCTTGACTGCCATCTCTGAGTGTCGTATCGTAAAATTCAACCATGTTATTTCACTGCAAGTTTTGGCTCACACTTTATAAATATGGGTTTGCAAACTCCACCCTACAACGCCAAAATTTCGTGTCTCCTTTTAGCAATACCCGTTTAATTTGGTATTGCAATTTTAACACATTTTCGGGCAAAAGTCAAGGCGTTTGTGATTGTACATCCTACCTACCGCACGCCACAAGTAAAGTACATCATGTTTCCCTTTCATAACCCACGTAATTGTGTTATCATTATAACTATCATGAAAAACTATGCTATTTTACTCATTTGCGTTATGTTGTTCTCAGGGTGTGGCATATCGGTGCTAAAACCGAAACCGGTTGAGCCCCAATTGCCAACAACGCCTGTAGATCCCCTCGAAAAACTTCACGCCGACATTGATACCGTCTTACAAGAAACCTTGTTTACAACCACAAGCATCGGTATAAAAGTTGTCGCTGTGCGGACGGGAGAGGTAATTTACGAAAAGAATCCGCGTAAACTACATCATCCCGCCTCCACGACAAAACTCTTTACAGCAGCAACCGCTTTGGCAAAACTCGGATCAGACTACCAGTTTGAAACAACCCTCTATGTTGATGCGGATGCGGATACACAAGTGATAGAGGACATCTATCTCAAAGGCAGCGCCGATCCGGTACTTCAACCGCAAGATATCGCGAAACTGGTCGATATGTTACTTGAAGTCGGTGTAGAATCCATACAAGGCGACATTGTCGTTGACGCAACATATCTTGACACTGTGCGGGAAGGTCCCGGATGGATGTGGGACGATAAACCGCTTCGGATTAGCGCTTTAAGCATCAGGCAAATTGAACCCGAACCCGGAACACGGAGCCGAGCCCTTGCCTGCGGCTATCTACTGAAAAATGAACTCATAGAAAAAGGTATTGAGGTAACAGGCGGTGTCGTCCCCGGAACAGTCCCATTAGATGCACGCACAATTGCGAAACACCTATCACCACCACTTGCCAATATCATCAAATTAATGAACAAACCGAGCGATAACTGGATCGCTGAATTGCTGTTCAAAACGGTTGGGGCTGAAGTGATGGGTGAACCCGGAACGTGGGAAAAAGGGCGAGACGCTGTCAATGAATTCTTGGCAGAGATCATGGGTGAACCGCCCGTACATCGGTTCGTCGACGGTTCTGGTCTCTCTCGGTACAACCTTCTCAACGCTGAATTGCTCACGAAACTGCTCGTCTACATGTATCAGAATTTTGAGTTGATGCCGGAGTATGTCGCATCACTACCGATTGCTGGCGTTGACGGCACCTTAAGCGAGCGGATGCAAAACGGGGACGCTGAAAAGGCATTGCGTGCGAAAACGGGGACGTTAAGTGGCGTTTCTGCCCTTGCAGGCTATACTGTCACAGCAGATGATGAAGTCTTTGCGTTCGGCATCCTCATCAGCCATTACGTCGGCTCCGCTATCCCCGCGCGGGATATCCAAGATCAGATTGGAAATTATCTGACCGGATTCAGTCGTCGTCCTGTTAGTAACGTTAACAGCGAAGCCGTCCCAATGAAATAGAATATAAAAAACAGTATACATACACGCGGCGGAGGGATCCTCCGCTCGATTACCCTAATCAAACCGTGATGAAATCTCTGGTGGCGGTTCGCCCACAGCCGACTTGCCATCCCGCAACAACGGCTCCGCATTGCCCCACAAACGACTCCCATCATGTGAAAGGAGTGGCTCCGCGGAATACTGCGCAAGATACGCACGCCGTAGGCTGTTCGTATAGTTCGTACCGCTACAGTGGAAATTGACACTCGTGAACGCCACAATACTCCCCGCAGGCACCACAGCGGGGATGCCCTTCTCCGGTCCGAAATAGCCGACCAGATCGTTGCTCTCCTCGTCACGGATATGTTTCACCCACGAACGGATGCCGATACGCGAGAACGGCATCACGTAGACCGTCCCGTTTTCCTCAGACATATCATCGAGGGCGCACCAACAGGTGAGATACGGTTTGTGCTCAGGGTAGCCGACATAGCCGGAATCCTGATGCCAACTGAATTTCATCCCTTCTTCCGCGCCTTTAACAACATACTGTTCCCAAAAGAGATATGCCGTATCACCTAAGGTAGCACGGCAGACATCTGCCATCAAGTCGCTAAACAGGAATTCACGGAGCTTCGGCTGTTTCCTGAAGCAGTTTGAGACGAAATACCGTTTGCCGCGATGATTGAGACCTAGCACATCCGTGTCCTGCCGCTCCATCTCAGCATCCGCCTGATTGATAAAGGTCCCGCATTCACCGCGAAGCAGCTCCAGCAGCGGTTCCGGGATAACATTTTCTAAAATGAGATAGCCTTCCTCTTGGAATTGCTGTTTCTGTGCATCAGTTATCTTCATATTTTTTTTAATTATTCAGTTTCTGCGCGGCTCGCCACTTCGTTTCGGGCAGGTTTTAGGGTAGGGGCTGGGTTACCCAGCCCAGAAAGGTTCCTACTCGATATTGACGTGGCGGACGACTTGACCGTTGCTTTCCCAGTAAGTATGCTTTCCAGTGATATAATCAGAATCGGCTGCGGGTTGGATGTTGCCCTTCGTGTCAATGGCTCTCGAAACGACGGTGTGTTCGCCTTTCGATGGACTGTGCCAGTCGAGATGCCAGATTTTCCATGCGAATTCCGCGGACTCTTCGGGGGCTATCGTCGCTGTTTGCCACGCGCCACCATCAATGCTAACTTCAACAGTTTTGATGGGCGCGCCCCACGCAGCACCGTAGATACGGTACTGATCACCGATACGCGTTACTTTCGCAGCCAACGACTTTAATTGGGTTCTACCCACCGAGGTTTCCATCCAGACCGACTCGCCATCCGGACGTTTCTCTTCACGCATCGTCACATAATCGCGTCCCATGAATCGCCCCATGTACCGGGTATCGCGTACCTCAATACGTTTGAGCCATTTGACGCAGGCGATCCCGTACCAACCGGGTGCAATCAAACGGAGCGGCGCGCCGTTGGCATGTGGTAACGGTTCACCGTTCATCTCGTAACAGAGGAGCATCGTATCCTCTAACGCATCTTCAACCGACATGCTCCGGGCAAAGTGCTGACGCATCTTAACTTTTCGCCGCTCTTCTTCACCGACATCGTGTCCGAAGAAGATCACCTCAATGCCATTTTCTTGGATACCGGCTTCTTTGAGGATCGGTGCAAGCGGGGTGCCAGTCCATTTCGCGTTGCCAATTGCACCTGTGAACGTTGGGAATCCGTGGTTACCAGAACATTCCAAGGTGAAAGTCACTTCCTGCCGTGGCCGCGCTTTAATGTCTTCAATCGTGAGCATCATCGGATTATCGACCCAGCCGCTGACTTCTAATTTCCACGCCGCGAGATCAACGTCAGGCTTGCCGTAATGGGAAACATTGAAGAATTTATCGTTCGGTGTGATAAAGGTATCCAACTCGTTCCAATCCAACAAGACTCGCTCTGAAGGCGGCGGTTGATCGGTGAACGGGATCAGCACTTCACCTTCACGGCTTGGAAAGGCGTAGACTGCCCACGGACTGAGCAGGAACCCCGTGAGCGTCAGACCGGTATGCCGCAAAAAATCCCTGCGTTCCATAGTGCCTCCTCACGAGGTTTTAAGCCTTCGTCGCCGCAACATAGTTGGCGTTAACCTGTTTCCAATTGACGACCTTATCCCAAGCGTCAACGTAATCGGCGCGTCGGTTCTGGTAATTGAGATAGTAAGCATGTTCCCAGACATCAAGACCGAGGATAGGCGTATGTCCCTTCATCAAAGGACTGTCCTGATTCGATGTTGAATAAATCTGCAACTTCTTGTTTTCATCGACGACAAGCCACGCCCACCCCGATCCGAAATGTGTTTTCGCTGCTTTGGCGAACATTTCGCTGCCGGCCTCAAGTGATCCAAACGTGGATTGAATGGCTTCAGCGACTTTACCGTTCGGTTCTCTGCCTTCGGGAATCATAATGCTCCAGAAGAGCGAGTGGTTGGCGTGTCCACCCCCGCTGTTAATTACGGCTTGGCGGATGTCCTTCGGCACCTTATCGATATTCCGAAGTAGTTCTTCAATTGACAGATGCTCCAAATCGTGATGATTCGCTATCGCCGCATTGAGTTTATTGACATAGCCCTGATGATGTTTGCCGTGATGGATCTCCATTGTGCGTTTGTCAATGTGCGGTTCAAGCGCATCGTGTGGATAACGGAGTTTTGGCAACGTATGGCTATGGCTATGCGCCTGCTCGTGGTGGTCTGCATAAAGCCGCAGCGGACTGTTCGCGAGCAGCAGTCCTGCAAATGCGGTACTTCCTCGGATGAGAAAATTTCTACGGTTCATGAGTTCTCCTTCTCCTGCTGTTTTGAATAGCATTTTAGCAGAAATTGCAAATTGGTGTCAATATAAAATTCAGTTGATTTTGGCACAGAAATATGGTATACTGATTACAATCTTAACACATAGGAGAAATGCTTTATGCCTAAAGTAGAATTAGATTGCCTTCAGCCCGTTAAACTTGAGGACGTATGGGAGAACGAGCCTCACGACTTTACACCTTGGTTAGCGGAAGAAGAGAACCTCAAACAGCTTGGTGAAACACTCAGTATGGAACTTGAGCTTGAAGGGCAAGAGTTACCTGTTGGAGACTTCCGAGCAGATATTTTGTGTAAGAGTGAGGATGGCTCGTGGGTGGTCATTGAAAACCAATTAGAAGAAACAGATCATCGCCACCTCGGTCAAATTCTAACGTATACATCTGGTTTGGATGCCCACACAGTTATCTGGATTGCTAAGAAATTTCGAGATGAACACCGGGCTGCACTTGACCGACTCAATGAGATTACAAATGAGAACTTCCAGTACTTCGGAATAGAGGTTAAGGTTTGGAAGATTGAAGATTCAAAACCAGCACCACAATTTCATAT
>RKRO01000312.1 GCA_007571355.1 Candidatus Poribacteria bacterium
TGGTACTGCTGTTCAATAGCGTCTTGGGATCGCATGCGGGTTTCCTATTTCGATGTAGCTTGAAGTTGGATTTGGCTATAAACAAATAGGGCGTTCACTATCCATTAATTATACTATAAATTTGTTAAGAATGCAAATAAATTTGCCGATGGCGATGCGTTATCAGTGCCATTTTTTGCAATAATTTTCCACTTGTGCTAATATTGACGACATATACAACCGCAAAAACGGAGGAACGTGCGATGAGATGGGTAAATTATGGGTGGCTTGCGATGATAGCGATGCTAATCGGTACACCTGCTATTTTCGCAGTTCATGATGAAGATCAGGGCCCCGAGAAATTTGGACGCTATGAATTCAAGGAACAAGACATCAAAGCTGCAACGGACGCTTGTGAAGCTGGCGGTAAGCCGGGCCCCGAATTCGTGCCGACAGTCCGAGACGATGAACCGAACTTAGCACTTTTGAAAGCTGCGAAAGCAGAGGCATCTTCTTCGATCGCGGGTTGGTGTCCGAGACGGCACTGCACCGAATATCTCAACGACGGTTTCTATAACAACTGCCGAAGTTGGATTATCGGAACCATACCGGGTTGGGCACAAATTGATATCGGCGATGTTGCTAATGTGAACCGTATCATTTTCGGGAGCGATCACTCGCAAGGTTTTCTTGACAGGATGGCAGTGGATTTTGATGTCCTTGTCGCAACGACGAAGGCTGACCCGGATTCCGAAGCGAATACATGGGAGAAAGTCTACACGCACAAAGGGGATCCAGTCAGCGAAACGACGGAATTCACTTTTAAAGATGTAGAGGCTCGATGGCTTCGTATCCATATCCGAACGAACGCTGGCACGCGGATTGACGAGCTCGAAATTTACGGCGGAAGGGATCCGATGGCTGTTGAACCGAAAGACAAACTCACGGAAACGTGGGGAAATCTAAAGATACAATGAATTCTAAAAAATTGTTAGCGATCGGCATCATCGGTGCGGGGCGTATGGGGGCACATCACTACAAAGCGGTAACCGATTACGGTGCCCGCGTCGTTGCAGTGCATGATGTACGACTTGACGCAGCACGCGAACTTGCAGCAACTGCCGACACAACACGCGCGACGACCGAATTAGAAACGTTTTTTGATATAGAGATGGACGGAGTGGTTATCACGACACCGCCGCCTGTTCGCTTTGAACCGATTCAGATGGCGTGCGCTCGCGGTATCCCGATGATGATCGAAAAACCGCCTGCATTGAATATGGCTGAAGGTAGGAGATGCCTTGCCTGCATTGCGGAGGCGGATGTTATCGCCGCTGTCGGATTCCAACTCCGTTACCATCCACTCTATGAACGGTTGAAAACGTTAATCGCTACGGAGACGATACATCTCGTCCGGACGGTCTGTACGATTGACTATTATCTCACATTCAGGATGCCGTTGTGGTTTCTGAAGTCTGAGATTAGTGGGGGCCCCTTACCGGAACAAGCGGTGCATGTCTTGGATTGCGCGCGATTCGTTATGGGGAACCCGAAACCGGTGCAGGCGCATGCACTGGCGACGAAAAACATGGCGTTGGCGCGGACAGAGTTCGATGCTGAAAACGCTATCCAAATGACGTATCAGTTGGACAATGGCGTTTTCGGAACGCACATGAATCATTGTGGCACCGAAAAATTTAGTTTTGAGGTGGAAATCGTCGGACCGCATTTACGTTTACACGCATATATGACAGATAATACCATTCGCGGCTACCTTAACGGCGAGATCGTCAACGAACCGGTCGTTGGTGAAAATCGTTTAGGGTTAGACAAAACGGGCGCGTGGCTGCACGCGATTGAAACAGGGGACAGAACACTCATCCGATCGCCTTTTTCGGATGCAGTCGAGACGCTTGCGTTGATTGATGCCGCAGTCCAAAGTCGAGACACCGGCAGATTTGTTCATGTGGAAGAATTGAATTAGAAAAGTGCGAAGTTTGGAACGTGTAGGGGCGAGGTCTCCTCGCCCGTATAGAAAGCGGATAGATGAAAAGACACTCGAAATCCCAAATCCACTTCACCGAACCGTGAGGAGAATCCAAAAAATGATAGATTGGGTCTATTTTCGGAATAGTTGAAACTCATGTAAAAAAGTGCAAGAGTTTCTTGACACACACAATTTACAAGCGGGAAACCGGACAGACGCTCGAAAAGAACGCATGGATGCCGAAGCGGTATGGGCTTTAATGGGCGATGCGAAGCAAATCGTTGTCGCGAAAGGGAAGCGCGTTGAAACCTTCGCGCCGTCTGAGGAGACGCAAGAGCCGATTTTGAAAGCGGTCCTGGGGCGTAGTGGTAGCTTGCGCGCACCGACACTTCAGAGTGGGGATGTCTTTTTTGTCGGCTACAACGTGGCACTCTATGAGAATCCACCATTCATCTAAATCCTACGAGGATGGAAACTGATGGCAACGCTTGAAAAAATCTTGATTACTGGTGCAAGCGGATATTTGGCGCGATTTATCATTGATCGGCTGCACGGTACGTACCAGTTGACGCTCACCGACATCGTTGAGCCAGACGCTGTGCCAGCAAACACGAACTTTATCAAGGCGGATGTGACAAATGCTTCTGAAATTGAAGCGGCATGTGCAGATCAAGATGCGGTTGTGCATCTTGTTGCGTTGGTCCGAGGACGATCCGATAAACCGGCATCGCTCTTTGCGGATGTCATGGTGAAAGGTACATGGAACGTCGCGGAAGCTTGTGTGCAGCAAGGTGTTCGGAAATTGGTGAACATTTCAAGTATTTCAGCGTGTCCGCCTGCTCCGAGTGCCAAACTCCCCTACGAAGTGAGCGACAGTTTCCAATTCGGTCCTGGAGACCTCTACTATTCGCTGGCGAAGTATCTCGGTGAGCAGATCGGTGCAGCGTATCATCAGGCGCGTGGGTTAGACGTGATTCATGTCCGCCCTGGGGTTATCGCAGGAGATGGACAAAATCCCGGTCCGGCGGCACCGGATGTTGTTACAGGGCCTTGGTTTGTCTATGTGGATCCGAGAGATGTTGCGCAGTGTGTTGCTCGTGCGATTGAGACGGAGACGGTAAAATACGGAGCGTATAATGCAGTGGCTGGACGGACCGATTCCCGTTTCGCGTGGCAACAGGCAAAAGATGATTTAGGATATTCACCGGAATACAACTGGCCAGAGATTCCTGATAGCGAGACGTAAAGAGGCGTATGCCATCTAAAAATAATGAATTTCAATCAGAAAGTGCCGAATTCCGTGAAAAAATCACAGCACTTGATGCTAAACTCCATGAGGATTTCAATGCCCAATTTGTGGTGTCTCCGTTTTTGTCGCGAAAAACTGTAAGTTTTCAAGGAAACAAGGATAAACCTGCGTATAGTTGGTACAAATACAAGGAAGCCTTTTCAGCGGGACTCGTTGAATACTTCCTTTGTGGTTACGCGGGTCCGATTTCGGGGAAGGTGCTTGATCCGTTTGCTGGCATAGGGACAACGTTGTTTGCCGCAAGCGCGCAGGGCATCTCTGCAGACGGTATAGAGTTGCTGCCTATCGGACAAGAGATTATCCATGCGCGCCTTTTGGCAGAAAGAGAAATGACATCAGAGGACATCACTAAACTTGAGCATTGGATAACTTCTGTTCCATGGAAGCAATATCCAGAGAGGGTACCATTCAGTACAATCCGAATCACAGAGAATGCCTACCCGCCAGAGACAGTAGAAGCGATCGAAAAGTATAGAGGGGCACTCCGGCAGGAAAGTGAGAAAATCCAGACTATTCTGCAATTCGCACTACTGTGCATTTTAGAAGGCATCAGTTACACCCGAAAAGATGGGCAATATCTGCGTTGGGATGCTCGATCCGGTAAGAGACGCCCTGGGACAAAGGCTTTCAACAAAGGTAAAATCCTCCCTTTTGATGCTGCGATAACCGCCAAACTCAAAGAAATTTTATCGGATATCCGCCATGCTGAGACTCCTCCAACACTTTTTCCTATGAAGCAGACAGCAAAGGAGATTCGGTTATTCAAAGGTTCATGTCTTGAGATTCTTCAGAACCTTGAAACAGCCTCTTATGGGGCAGTTATGACCTCACCGCCTTATTGCAACCGCTACGATTACACGCGGACTTACGCGCTTGAACTCACTATGTTGGGATTGACGCAAGCGGAAGTTTCTAATCTACGGCAGGAAATGCTCAGTTGTACTGTCGAAAATAGAGAAAAGGATCTCCTAAAAATCTGTCCGCAGTGGGCTCCGTTCATAGAAGCAGCTGATCAACAAAAACTGCTACAAACAGTAAACGCCTACCTTGAACATGAAAGAGTATCCGGCAATTTAAACAACACCAGCATTCCGAGGATGGTTCGCGGATATTTTTCAGAGATGGCGTGTGTTATCGGTGAGTGCGCCCGTATTTTAAAGCCAAATGCGCGCCTTTTTATGGTGAACGATAATGTGCGCTATGCGGGTGTAAGTATTTCCGTAGACACAATTTTGTCCGACATCGCAAGGACCCTCGGCTTTGAAGTAGAAAACATCCTTGTGGTGCCCGGAAAAAAAGGAAATAGTAGTCAGCAAATGGGGATGTATGGACGGGCACCCCTTCGGAAATGTGTATATGTTTGGAGAAAAAGATAATGCCATATCTTCAACATCTATCGACCAGTGGCGATCTCATAACCGCTCCCGAGGAAATTCGGGCCGGCTTTGTTGCATTAGCTTTGGAACGGAGCCGCCAGGCGACCCCTTTTGTTGAACAAGCACGCGCATTGAAAGTGTTAGCAATGCAGGCTAAATACCCTAATGACCTCCTCGAAATTGAAGGGATACGAACCGCCTTACTAACTGCAACAGGATTTTCAGAAAAAGCGACAAAGCAAACAGAAGAAAAAGATCACATAGTTGCGATTCAAAATTTCATAGAGAAATTTTTAGAGCCTGCGGGGACGAATTTTGTTGAAGAATTGGTTTACCGATTTTTGCTAACACGCGGGGATTCATTAGGCGGTTCAATGCGCAACATCGCAGGTAAGTTAGCCGAAAGAAAAGTCACCCGGGCACTTGTTTCTGCTTTGACTCTAACCGAGACAACTTATCAATGGTTTGATGCTGCAAGTAATACGTGGATTAGTGGGAAAAGTGATAATGCTGACATAGAATTGCATTTGAAAGCACTTAGTTGGAAGAAGAAGGAGGAAGCGCGGACACTGATTTACAACCGGACTATTCCGCTTGTGCAAAAAAACATAGATATATGCTTACTCGACTCCCCACCGGATACAATAAAAACAGCAACGTATAAAATCCCTGAGAGGTTCATTGCCTTTGGTGAATTAAAAGGCGGTATTGATCCGGCTGGGGCAGATGAACACTGGAAAACCGCACAAACCGCCTTAACACGTATCAAAACGGCTTTTGCTAACAAAAACCTGTCGCCAGCCCTCTTTTTTATCGGAGCTGTTATTGCTGACAGCATGTCACAGGAAATTTGGGGACAACTTGAAGAAGGGACTCTGAAAAACGCAGCTAACTTGACAAATCCAGATCAGGTTGCATCGTTAGCCAGTTGGCTTGTTGGTTTGTAGCCAAAGCACTTATTTCGCTTATCTTATTTTTGGTAAAAAGACATTTTTCTGTTTGAGCACTTCCACAACGCTCAGTTCGTTGTGCATTGTGGAACGTGAGTTTGAAAAAAGTTTACGAAATTAGTCTTTTGGACTGGGCAGATTTCGGCAAAGGTTGTATAATAGACAAAAGCATTGTTTGGCAGGGAATACGATCAGTCTTGCTTGAGGCTGGCCTTGCCACCCACCGAATCGTATCGGGAAACAAGGCATAGGTAAACAACGCAATCTCATATAAATGTATTCTAATAGCAAGTGGAAAAACAGAGGCAAACTATGAACAATAGATTTGACGACGAACATAAAGAAGCTATAGAAAACCTCCAAAAGGAAATTGATGAACTAAAGCGTAACTTGGACGAATTCCGTATTCGCAAAACAGATAGGATCAATTACCTTCCAACAGAAACTATCCAAAAACACGCTGAATGGGTAAAAAGTCTAAACGATTTAATAAAATCACTTACCTCTCATCAAAAGAGTAGTAAGTGGGGTGCGCCCATGGTCGTCACTGGTGATAAAGGAATACCCTACACTTATCCTACCGGCAATTCTGAAGATTATTAGATAATACCCCTATTCCTCTGTTGCAATGATCTCTCTTGATATTGCCATTGAAGTGCCAACATTTATTCAGGCCAAAGATTACCAACGTTAAGACCCGTTTTGTTTCTCAAATTCGGTAGATGTCAAATATCCTAAGGTTGAGTGAGGACGTTTTCTGAATGCCGAGTGCTCTGGAATTTAAAAAACGTGACAAAAATTTTCTTTTTTGCTATAATATATCTGATGTGAACGCAAGACTTTAAAAGCACTTTCGCTAATGAAGTGCTGTTCACGTCAGGGCAGCTTCCTAATTTATTAGGTGCGCCGCAGGTAGGACAAATACCCGCGACGCTTAAGCACTGCCATAACACTGGTATGACAGCGCTGGTTTCTATTGTATCACAACGGACATTTTGTGTGTGAGATTAATGGAAACCAGCCCCTATAGGGAAGGTTGCCGAATACCTTTCTATGCCCTCGCGCGCCGATCAGCGCACCCACCCCTATAGTCCTGTCATTTTTATGAGACCCAGAGAAAAGGGATGCCCTTGCTCTCATGTTGTAACCGACGAGAGGACTATGAACACTCCATTTGCAAACACGCTCTATTACGGCGATTGTCTTGATATTATGGCAGAGTTTCCCGACAGCTATATCGATATGATCTGCCTCGATCCGCCGTTTAACTCGAATGAGAAATATAACAAGGTTTTCAAGAATTCGGGACTCGTTATTGATCCACAAATCAAGGCGTTTGATGATGTTTGGCTCTGGGACAATACGTCCGCAGACCGCGTTAAACGTGTCAAGAACGCTGTCGCCAACCCTGCATCCAAGGTGATTGCTGGGTTTGAAGCGTTCATCCCACAGAGCAAGATGCTGTCCTATGCCTCCTACATGGCGGAACGGTTGTTTGTGATGCACCGCATCTTGAAGGAGACAGGGAGCATCTACCTGCACTGTGACCCCTACGCAAGCCACTACCTCAAACTCATAATGGATGCTATTTTCGGCGAGAATAACTACCGGAATGAGATTGTGTGGTGCTATGCTGGTGGTGGTACGCCAAAATGGGATTACCCGAGGAAACATGACATTATATTTCGCTATTCAAAGGGAAGGAATGTAATTTTCAATGTAGAGTATAGACCCTATGGAGAACATAATACAACAGGCGAAAGAGCGACCGATAGAGGCGGTACAAGAAAAAAAGAGTATCGTAAAGAAGGTACACCTATAAATGATTGGTGGACAGATATAAAACCTGTGATAAACTGGTCAAATGAACGCCTCGGTTATCCGACCCAAAAGCCGCTTGCACTCTACGAACGCATCATCAAAGCGTCCTCTAATCCGGGTGACCTCGTGTTAGACCCTTTCTCGGGGTGTGGTACAACGATAGAAGCCGCTAAGAAAAACGGACGGGATGTTATCGGGATAGACATCCTACCTTTCGCGCTCCGATTGATAAACCGCTATCGCCTTGCACCTAACG
>RKRO01000315.1 GCA_007571355.1 Candidatus Poribacteria bacterium
AGCATTGGTTTATGAAAAGTCCGGGAATACCGCCGCCGCTCGCGACACCTATAAAGAGATAATAGACGAATTCCGCAGTACCCTTGAAGCAGGGCTTGCAGAGAAAGGTCGTGAGTTACTTGAAGCAGCGAAAGTCGTTATTCAGGCTATTGGTGAACCCGTAGACATCTCAAATGCGAAAATATTGGAAGCAGAAAAGAAATATTTTCAAGCGTATGTTGCTTATACCGATGCCATTCGCACATATAAGGTAAACAAAGATATTCACGGCGGACTCTCTTCGGAACTCCGAAAACAGATCGGCAATTTTGAAAAAGCAGCAACGACAGTCATAAACAACGTCCAAAACGCCCGGCGCGCCGATGCGGACGGTAGAGAAAGCTCCGCCCTCTACAGTTACAATGGGGTCGTTGCGTTTGAAACTTTAGGACTCAGTCGCAGACTCTATGAGAACGCACTGTTCCACTATAAAAGGCTTGAACTGACGCAATAACCTTTTAAAGGAGCTGTCATGAGACAAGTAATCCGTAAACGCAATATTAAACCTTTTCATAACGCAAACGCCCAAACGCCCATTTTTTTCGCCTTGTTGATCTTAACAGTCTTTGCACTCACTTCAACTACTGAGGCTGTACCGAGAGGGCACCTCGCCTATGCTGTTAACGGGTTCGACGATAATTTAGGACGTTTTGACTGGAATCTCTACACAAGTGCTATTCGCGGAACAAATGAATTAAAGGCTATCCCGCTGAACCACAAAGGCATGTATCCAGCGTGGGGCCCGGAAGGCGAATTGCTCTATTTCATACAGTGGCATGGCGGAAAAGCAGATATCTATTCTATCAACCCTGAGAGTCCAAAAAATAAGACACGAATTACCCCGATTTCCGGGACATATCGGTTCCTTGCAGTCTCGCCAAACGGTAGGAAACTCGCTTTCAACGGTTGGACAGATGATCAACTGCCACAAGACAATAATATCTGGGTTTTAGATGTCGAAAGTGGCGAGATGGAAGCAGTGACACAAATCCCACATTTCGGATGGCCCTATTCGTTCTGGGGAATTACATGGTCACCGAGTGGAAAGCAGCTCGCCTTCTCACTCGCCAGACCCGGATGGTTGGAACAACTCTATATATTAGATATTGATACCTTAGAGATAGAAATTTTAACCGAACTCAATAAGGATTTCTACCCCGTCTGGTCACCCGATGGACGCCGCATCTTATTCATGAGATGGAATAGAGAATTTGATACTTTCTGCACTATTGATGTTGAAACACGCGCCATTGAGCCCCTATTTGATGTTGACAAAATAACCGGTTATTGGGCAGACTGGTCGCCTGAAGGAGACTATATAATCTACTCCCGATATGGCACCGTCTATCTATACGAATTCGAGAGTGACGAGACCGAGGAGCTCGTCGAAATTGATGGAAGTGTATTCGTCATTGCATGGCTACGCGAGGGCGAAATACTACCTGTTGAACCGCGAAAAAAATTAGGCACTACATGGGGCGATATCAAGCGGAACACGAATCAACCGTAACACCGCTACACACTTGTTTCAGTTGCATTCCGAAGGAACGCCATGTATCGCTAAAGGGAAAAACCCGTGTTATCCAGTGTTGAAAAAGCGTTAGAATACGATAAGATCAAAGCACTCTTGAAAAACTATACCGCTTCGCAACTCGGGACTGCAAGGGTTGATGCCCTAACACCATCGGCTGACATTGATCAGGTCCGTTACCTGCAGACGCTCTGCAGTGAAGCCAAATTCTTTCATCAATGCTACGGTGGAATTCCGTTAGATGCACTAAGGGACATCCGAGCGTCGTTAAGTCGTGCTGATAAAACCGGTTCAATCTTAAATGCTGAGGAGCTCCTTGATGTCCGAAAAGTCGCACAGATCCCCGGAAGCATTCATCGCGTGTTTGAAAAACGAGATCGCGAAGAATTTCCGAATCTTTTTGCCATCGTGGACACGTTACCAGCATTCTCTGAATTAGTTGAGACAATTGACGATTGCATTAACCCAGAGGGAGGCATACTCGACCGAGCCAGTCCAGAATTGCGCACCATTCGCCGTAAATTGTCGCGATTCCGTGAAAATATACAACAGAAACTTGAAGCCACATTGCGCGCCACAGAACACCGGAAAGCAATTCAGGAACCGGTCATCACCTCTCGAAACAATCGGTATGTTATCCCAATCAAACAGGAGGCACGCGCATCTTTCAAAGGGATAGTTCAAGGGCAATCCACGAGCGGTGCAACACTTTTCGTTGAACCGCTGGGCATCGTGCAAATGAACAACGATCTACACGAAGCCGTGGAAGCAGAGCATCGAGAGATTCGACGCATACTCCTGAAGCTCACCGACTGCGTCCGAGAGTATCTATACGAACTCGGTTTGGCACTTGACATATTAGCAGACCTCGATTTCTTGAACGCAAAAGCACGTTTCAGCCTGACCTTAAATGCCATTGAACCGAAACTAAACACACGCGGGAGCGTTAAGTTGATTGAGGCAAGGCATCCGTTACTCGAATTCCACCTTCAAAATGCTCATAAAACCGATCCCGATGCCGAAGAGAACCCGATGCCCCCAGAACGTGTGATCCCAACGAACGTTCATATCGGCAAAGCATTTAAAACATTGGTCATCACCGGCCCGAATACCGGCGGTAAAACCGTTGTTCTTAAAACAGTTGGGTTGTCAGTGCTAATGGCGCAATCGGGGTTACATATCCCCGCTGAACACGGGAGCGAAGTCGCTATCTTTGACCATGTATTTGCCGATATCGGCGATGATCAAGGCATTGAACAGAGCCTAAGCACCTTCTCTTCTCACATGACAAAGATCACACGGATGCTCAAAAACGTTGAAATTGCCGACTATTCGCTGGTGCTGTTAGATGAAATCGGTGCAGGGACAGACCCCACCGAGGGAACCGCACTCGGTATGGCGATCCTTGATTGGCTCGGTGAAAAACCGGTCAATACGATCGTTACAACGCACTATGGCGCACTGAAAGCTTACGCACATACGCAGCAAACTATGGAGAACGCTTCAATGGAATTTGACGCGACAACGCTGCGACCGACATACCGCCTACAGATTGGGATACCAGGGAGTAGTAACGCTATAAACATCGCAGCGCAGTTGGGGATCCCAGACGAGATACTTGATGAAGCACAGAACTTTATCGGTAAGAACATCGTCGCCGTCGAAGATCTATTGGTGGAGTTACAAGAGAAGAGAGAGCAAATAGAAGAAGACGAACGCAGCTTAAAAAATAAATTACGGGATGCCGATGCCAGACAAGAGAAATATGCCGGACTCCTTCAGACACTCGAAACCGAGCGGGAAACGCTGAAACAGCAAGCGGAAAACGAGGCGCGCCAAATCGTCGCTGATGCACGGCGCACAGTTGAAAATCTGATCGCTGAGATACGCAGAGAGCAAGCCTCTAAAGATAGCGTTAAAAAAGCACTCACAAAAACAGAGACCGCAAAAAAACAAACGAAACAGATAAAACCAGAAAAACCCCGGAAGCAACCGAAAGTTAAAGTTAACGCCGGTGATAAGGTGCGCATCAAACAACTGAACAAATTCGCTGAGGTCATCTCTGTTAAATCGCGTGGGAGAAAACCCATTCAAATTCTGATGGGGACAATGCGAATGCACGTCGATTACCACGAAATTGACTCCGTTCACCCGAAACAGAAGAACGCTAACCTCTCGACTTCTGTACTTGATATTCAGTATCTTAAAGCCAACACAGTTTCCGGTGAACTTGACATACATGGAATGCGGGCGGCAGAAGCAGCAGACGAAGTAAGAAAGTACCTTGATAACGCTGTCCTCGCAGGGCTCCCGTCGGTGCGTATCCTGCACGGGAGAGGCACCGGGGTCCTGCGTCAAATAGTCCGTGAAGCGTTGCAAGAATATCCTTATATCGCTAACTATCAATACGCACCGTTTGACGAAGGCGGTGAAGGCGTAACCGTCGCCACCTTCAAAGAATAACGTCAGCGTATTGCAGGCATCCGCGGGCGTACGGGCGAGGTCGCCGCGCCCGTCGCAGAACAGATACTATCAAAACCTTGGGCGCGAGGTCGCCTCGTCCGTCCCAATCTAAAATTAATCAAAGGAGTGGACCCACCGTGAACCGCTCTTCTACAAGAAACTACGTTCCACGCGAAACAATTGACGAAATCCTAAGGCGAAGCGACATTGTCGAAGTGATCTCCGAATGTGGTGTCTCACTGCGCGCTGCGGGGCGCGATTTCAAAGCACTCTGTCCGTTTCACACAGAGAAAACACCTTCCTTTTCTGTCTCCGTACAGAAACAGATTTTCTACTGTTTTGGATGCCAAACCGGTGGTAATGTCATCTCCTTCATCCAAAAGCATGAAGGTAAATCGTTTATAGAGGCAATAGCGTGGTTAGCCGAGCGATTGAATATCGCACTCCCGAATCAGGACCCCCGATCAATTGCTGACCGCAAACGCTACACAACGTTAGCGGACCTGAACCGTTTCGCCGTGGAGTACTATCACGAACAACTGCTCAAGGATCCAGCGAGTGTACCCGCGAAGCGGTATCTCAACAATCGTGGTGTCCACGGATCAACTGTCCGAGCATTCCAACTTGGATTCGCGAAGTCCGGACGACGAGAACTCGTGAAGGCTGCAACAGCCAAAGATTTTACGACCCAACAACTCGTTGATGTCGGTCTTATTAAAGACGAAGATCAGGGACCGCAGGACCGATTTTGGAATAGAATACTTTTTCCGATTCACAACGAGCGTGGCGTGCCGGTCGGTTTCGGGGGACGCTCGCTCTCTGAAGAGCATCAACCGAAATACTTAAACTCCCCAGCAACAGTGCTTTACGATAAAAGCAATATCCTTTACAACCTCGACAAAGCGCGCCAATCTGTCTATAAAGAGCAGCGGCTGCTTCTCGTAGAAGGCTACATGGATGTCATCATGCTGCATCAGTCTGGAATTGAGAACGTTGTCGCCTCGTCCGGGACTTCTTTGAGTGAAAATCATGCACGGCTCTTAAAGCGATTCGTCCCAGAAATCGTTATCGTCTATGATGGAGATGCCTCCGGGTTTCAAGCCACACAGCGCGGATTACTGCGTCTACTCGCTGAAGGCCTACGCGTCCGCATCGCGCTACTACCCACCGGCGAAGACCCAGATTCATTTACACGGCAACACGGTGCCGAGGCGTTCACGCAACTTGTAAACAAAGCGATAAATCTCATCGAATTTCAGATTCAAGCCGCTATTCAAAGTCGGGATATTCATCAGATTGATGTGAAAACCCAAATCGTCGCAGAACTGACTGAAACGCTCATCAATGTCGAAAACCGAGTTGAATTAAGCGAATACGTCAAATATGCCGCGAGGGAACTCCAAATAGATGAAAACATTCTATGGCAGGAATTGCAAGACGCAGGTTTAAAAGAAAAGGCTTTCGTACCCGGACGGACAAGGCACCGCAAGCGGACACCACAGAAATTATCTGTCCGCGCCCAAATTGAGCATCAACTGATTGAAGCATTGGTGCAAAATCCGACGTTAATTCCGTACGTCAAATCTCAATTTGACGATCAACATTTTACGGAACCGCATTGCAGAAGGATAGCACAACTGCTATGGGAGGCGGATACAGATGACGCACCTATAGATATTCAAACTTTCATCAACAACTGTTCTGATGAGAGGTTAAGTGCCTTCGTCTCTGGTATTTTGCTACGGAAAACACCGCCCCCAAACTTACAAGCAAGGGTCGATGGATGCCTGCAGAAATTGCAGAATTTCCTCATACGCGATCTTGAACAGCGCGTCCGATCGAACTCACTCGCTGAAGGCGAAGATGAAATGGAAACCCTTGAAAAGTTGGTCAAACTTTCAAACGAGAGACGTGCCTTACGCGATCGCAATGCCGAGGTACGTTGAATGAAAATATTAATGACCGAAGGAGCTCATCATGGATTTTAAGGGACACCCCAGCCTTGATTATCTTGATATCGATGTAAGTGACGATTTTGAATATGACGATGAAATCGTCGAAATAGCCGCAGCTAACAGCGGGTACACCGACGATTCTGTAAAAGTCTATATGCGAGAGATGGGGAAATTTCAACTACTCGATAAAGCACAAGAAGTTGAACTCGCCAAACGCATTGAGGAAGGACACCGAACCGTCCATAAAGCCACTTTCAGCACTGTACTCGCCATTACCGAAATTCGGAAACTCTTGTATAAGATCGTTACTGCCAAAAAACGGGCTTCCGATATTATCGATATGCACGTCACCAGCACTTCAACGCAGAATAAGGAAAAAAAATTACGAGATCAGGTCATGAAAGCACTCGATGTCCTTGAAACCGTTGAAATAGAACGTCTCACCGCATCCGCAGGAAACGGAAAAAAGCGGAAAGGCAGATCAAAGAACCTCATCAAAACGCTTGAGGCCTTGAAGATTGATCGGGAGGAAATTAGTAAAATCTCTGATCTTGTTAAACAGGCGGAGTATCAGATCAGCACATGGGAAAACGAGATTCAGCAGATCCAGAAGAAGTATAAAATTCCCGATGAATGGATCAACGCCAATAACGGGGCTGAACGGAAATTTGAAACCGACGCAGCCAGAGGTGCTTATGTACATATCATCCGCTTGCAACGTAATATCCGGCTGCACATGAATGAAATCGGTATTTCTCGCGAACAACTCAAGGCACTCACACAACAAATCGATAAAGGGGAATCTGAAGCACAAGCCGCGAAAATGGCCATCGTTGAAGCGAATCTCCGCCTCGTCGTGAGTATCGCTAACAGACACAAACACCGAGCAGCAGGCCTCGAATTCCTTGACCTGATTCAGGAAGGCAATATTGGGTTAATGCGAGCCGTTGATAAGTTCGATTACCAGCGCGGCTATAAATTTAGTACCTACGCCACATGGTGGATCCGACAAGGCATCACACGAGCAATCGCCGACCAAGGGCGCACCATTCGTATCCCTGTTCACATGCACGAGCGGATCAACAAAATCCGGCGTGTACAACGCTCCCTCTTACAGGAATTAGGATGTGAACCCTCCGCTGAAGAGATCGCAAAGGACCTCGGTATTTCGACAAACAAAGTCACGGAAGCATTGGCAGTCGCACCAGAAACCGCATCCCTCGACACACCTATCGGCGAAGAAGATGAAAATCCGCTCGGTGCTTTCGTTATGGACGTTGATTCACCCTCACCTGTTGAAGAAGCAGAATTGAATATCCTCAAGGAACAGATTGAAGAGGTCCTCGACGAATTGAATGAGCGAGAAAGAAAAGTGATTTCCCTCCGGTTCGGGATTCATGACGGCTATCCGAGAACGCTTGAGGAGGTCGGTAATATCTTTGATGTAACGCGCGAACGAATCCGCCAAATCGAAGCCAAAGCACTCCGTAAATTGCGACATCCCAGACGAAGCCGTAAACTCCGAGACTTTGTCCGATAACCTGAACAACATAAGCAATAGCAAATAATAACCTTCTGATTTTTTTGCGGCAGGGCAGCTGCCAAGTGCGTAGGGGCGGGGTTGCCCCGCCCAGCAGTGACAGACAATGTGCATATC
>RKRO01000574.1 GCA_007571355.1 Candidatus Poribacteria bacterium
AATGTAATGGAGGCGACTCTACGGAATGAGACTTCAAGTGTCAAACCCACCTAACCGAACCGCAAGGAAAGTTAAAAAATTAAAAATATTGATGTTCAATCATGAATTTCCGCCGATTGGTGGCGGTGGCGGTTGGGTCAGTTATTTCTTAGGCAAACACTTCGCGGCGGCAGGACACGATGTGCATCTGATTACTTCACAATTTCGCGATTGCCCGAAAGACGAGAAGATGGAAGGTTTTCACGTGCATCGCGTACGAGCGCTGCGTAAAAATCGGGATGTATGCGCTGTACACGAAATGCTAACTTACGCGGTCAGTTCAAGTCTCTACGGATTACGGTTCATCAAGCAATTCCAACCCGATATCGTCCAGGTCTTTTTTGGAATTCCCGCGGGTGGCGGCGCGTATCTTCTACAAAAATACCGCGACGTGCCGTATGTCGTATTTCTAGGGGGACGTGACGTACCGAGCCGCAACCCTGATCCGCCCTATTATCGGTGGTTATACCTGCTACTGAAGCCGATGATCCAAGCGATTTGGCGCAACGCAGCAGCGGTCGTAGCTTGTAGTGAAGGGTTGCGCAAACTTGCGCGAGAGACAGATTCGGATGTAAACATCGATGTGATTCCCGATGCTGTGGATTTGGAAACTTTTACACCTGTCCAACGCAACGCCTATCCAGGAAAAATCCGAGTCCTCACAATCGGGAGACTCATCCCACGCAAAGGGTTCCAATTTCTAATCCGCGCCCTGCCGCAAGTCCTTGAAAAGGTTTCACATAACTTTGAAATAGAGATCGTTGGTGATGGACCCTATCACGGAGAACTTCTGAAGTTGGCGGAAAATCTCGGTGTAACGTCACACATCCGTTTTGCGGGTTCAGTCCCCTATTCGGAATTACCACAAAAATACCAGGGGGCCGACCTCTTCATTTTACCCTCACTCGCCGAGGGGATGCCACTCGTCGTTTTAGAGGCAATGGGGACAGGGCTTCCGATCATCGTCAGTCGCGTTCAAGGCATTGATGAACTTGTCGTAGATGGTGTTAACGGCGCGCTCTTTGATACGAGCGATGTGGATGGCCTCGCGCACGGGCTTATCAAACTCATTAACGCAGGCGAAGACCGCATTAAAATGGGCAAAGCAAGCGTTGAACGTGTTAAACCCTACGACTGGAAACACATCGCCGATGCCTATTTAGCCCTCTACACTGATATTTTAGCAAAAGATAAGCCGTAGAAACGCGTAATGATAATCGGTTATCCGTAGATTATATGGCGGTCGCGAACGTTTGAAACTGCCACAAAAATCTCTTGCTGACTGCTAATTGCTGACCGCTGATAGCCCAAAAAAAGGAGAACAAAAATGCGCCCAATCAAAATACTTGCTATCGGTGCGGGTGGTTTACAACGCGCCCTCACCCACAAATTTGTCCATATCCTCAACGAACGGAATCTCTATAACGGCGGCATCTTCGTCGGACAGCCGCGTGGCACTGAGAAAGCCGATGCCTTCAACCGACAAAATGGGATATACCACGTTGTCACGTTTGATCTCAGCGGCATCCACAATATCCAACAGGTTTCAAGCGTCGTTGGGGCGACAACACTCGCTACAGAAACCGGTCGTGCGCAATTCTATGCGCAGACAGAAAACCCACTTGACCTTATCCTTATCGGTGTAACCGAAGCAGGGATCGCCAAGGGTGAATTGGCGATGGATGTCTTGGATGAAACCCTCTACCGCTATTTCTGCCAGCACGGCGCAGATGCAACGCTGTGTGTCATCAATACCGATAACCTGCGGAATAACGGCGATGTCATCCGTGATATTCTCTGCAACGCATATCCAAAACGCAGTAGTGATTACGCGGGGTGGTTAGAGACAAATGTCGGTTTTCTCAACGAAATGGGCGACCGACTTGTACCGCAGGTCTATGCTGTCCCTGACGAAATTCAGGCAGCCGCACGCGCACAGATCAAAGGTCAAGATGAATTAATAACGTACGCAGAGGCACTCCCCGCAATGCCGCTTGTTCTGGAAGATTTAGACGACATGCTGCGCGTCCCATTCAGTGAACTTCAAGACGATGGCGTTATTGTCAGTCAGGAAAGCATTGAACCCTATCACGATTGGAAACTCCTCTTGGTGAATTCCGTGCATGTCCCTGGGATTACGCATAAGGGGACGCTCTCTGGGATTGATTATGTCAACGAAGCAGCGTCACACCCGACCTTTGCGCCACATCTGGAGCGTTTGATGCGTGGATATGCCGAGATCATAGCAGCAGACATCCCCATCGCCGGTAAAAGTGCGAAAGCGTATACACTAGAGTTCGTTGACCGCATCCGCCGAGTCAAAGACGACAATGCCCGGATTAACATCATCGAGACCGTGAAACTCCGCGAACGCGCCGCCGATATTGTCCGTTCACCGAACTATGATGCCAGCACAGAACTCTTCAAATCCGATTTCGCCTACTCCTTTGCAACAGTGCTCCGATTTCTGACGCCACACGCAGTTTCGTCTCTTGATGACTACAGGGGTATTACCGATATCGGTACGGAATACGAAATCCGAGACCCGGATCGGACGATACAAGACATCCTGAGAGGTGCTTATGGTGCAAGTCAAATAGACGTGAAAGGACGGATTGAGTCTATTTTCTCAAATGCAGCATTGTGGTCACCCTCAGTCACCGCGTGGCCGACGGGTTTGGATGGGAATCAGGACTTTATGGCGCGTTTTGGGCAATATTATCACCGGTTGGTTAACGGCGAGACGTGTCTTGCGGTTTTGAAGAGTATCGCCACAAGAGGGTTTTCGGATAAGTGATGCTATGAGACATCACCCCCATACAGCGTAGGTCGGGTAGAGCGAAGCGAAACCCGACATGACACGTGCTGTTTACAAATTTAACGAAATCATTATTAAATAGAAAACCGTGCTCCACAAAGTAGAAGGGAAAGAATAGAAGGATGGCAAGTATGTGTTATCAGATGCCGGACTACAAACATAAGCTCTCGAGATCAAACAAGCCCATTTCGTAGTAGCGCAATTCTGCGGCGTACTTGAAGAAATCCGCAGAAACACCCAAGCAAATACCCCAAATGCGACGGACGTTATTGCCCGTTGCGGAAGTTCTGTAGGTGATTATGGGCTTTACTATAAATTCTGCTTAAGTTGCTACCTGTGATGGATAGAGAATCGCTGGTGTCTGTGCCAATCGTTTCTCAATTACTACCCTTGCTCCCGCATCCTTTGCCAGCAACACCAGAAACCCACCGCCACCCGCCCCGGTAATCCCGTAACCGGTGCATAAATTGGTAACCGATTCCAACAAGGCATCTATCATTGGATTCGTTGTGTGAGGGTTGATAACCTTTTTTCCCTCCCAATAGCGCGTCAGCAGGAACCCAAACTGCTCAATATCTCCAACGAGCAACGCATCGCGCATCAAATAGGCCTCAGCGCGCAGTTGCGCCAACGTGGAAACCAAGTTTCTCCGGCGGGATAGCCAATCGGCGACGACCTGTTCCAGAATATTCTTCGCCACTCGTTGCTGACCTGTATAAACCAACAGGAACCGCTCCGATAATGCCTGTGAAGTCTCAGGCAATAGAAAAATCCGATCTATGGTGAACCGCTGCGGCATCCCCGGCTGCGTTGTCGTCAGTTTCCATCCTGGCACAATGCCACCGACCTGGTCCTGCCAGCCACCACAGGAAGTGAGCAGCTGCTCAACGGCAAGGACCTGATTGAACAATGCCTCGTCTGTCCATTGCCACCCCGTCAACTGCCAAAGTGCCATCACCAAACCGCCAGAGAGAATACTGCTGGTTCCCAGTCCTGAACCCATCGGGACATTGCAATGACTTATCAGTTCTATACCAGGGAATTCAGGAGTGGAACCTACTATGTAGAAGGCGTTATCTGTCACTTCAACCTGACCCGATGCTGTCAAGACTGTGCGGTGTAACGCCAATGGATCCTTCAGATGAATGGAGGTCTTGAGCGATTCAACATCGTGAATCTCCGCTTCCTTTTTTTGATCTATAGACTTTAGCCGGATAATCGGTTCAGGAATCCGGCGAGCGGTAACAGAGATTGGATAGCACCCCTTCAATAACAAGGCAACATTCAACACTGCTCCGCCTTTCTCCAAGCTAATTGGCGGCGTATCCGTCCACCCGCCCGCGAGATCGACTCGAACCGGCAGACGGACGTTCACAGTCGGAAACGTACCCGTTGCAGATTGTAGATTGGGCTGCGTTGGGCTGCTGGGCGTGACAATGCTCTTCGACACAGCTTCACGGACAGCAGCAAATGCCTGCGTATAGTGCGCATCACGCGTTTGCTTATGTAGAGGTTGGGTGACCCACCCCCTACTGGAAGGCAGGGAGGGTATTTGCTCAGTCAGCGGGGGTGTTTCTACAAATGGAAGGCAGAGGTCAGCGGCGATCTTGTGTAAGCGCGCCCGGTGCAACGGATTATCACTGCGTCCGATGGCCTCATCAAAGATCGACATCGCGCGTGCATAGCCGTAAGGTGTCAAGAACGTCTGAAACAAGGAACGGACATCCGTATCCGCTTCTGTCCGGACTATCTCCACGATGGATGCCGACACTTTCGCGGCTTCTGCTTGTTGCTGTTGAACGAAAGCTTTCACCCCGTCGGCACGTGCCATGAGTTCGCCCATGGAGAGCCGCTCACTGTTCTGCCATGCTGCCCCAGGCTTCTGAAACCAGTCGGGACGCGCGATTGAATCTCCTATTGAAACACCAAACGCAATATTCGGATCGTCGGTGTGATAGACAGGGTAGAGGCGCGCATGCCAGAGGCAACGCTCGGAAACGTCACTTGCCCAGATGACATCGGGCGTTAATTTATGTTGACGGAGCCATTGGAAAATCGGCACGCCGAAGAGCGTGGCATTGTCTTCACAAGCGGTTGGTACATCTGTCACACCGTAAGTCAGGTTCACCCAGCCCTTGTCCAAGGGAATCTGACACAAAATTGACGTGTGTGTCTTAAGCGGATGTTGAATCATTTCAAGATACGCTTGCGTTGTCCCGGTGTGGCGAAACGCAAGGGAGGGCGGACTCCAGACACCAAACCGAAGCGGAGACAACATTTCCCACAATGGAACGCGAAGGGTTGGGTGTTTGCCTGTCCATTGCCGAAAACCTGTTTCGGTTGCCATCGCAGGGAGCATGTCACCGTACAAATCAACGGAAACGTCCGCTGCAAACCGGTGGGCTAACGATTGTAACTGCGCCACAGCAGCTGGACGAAAGAGTAAAACACCGGTGTCAATCGCCACTCTACCCTCAGCATCGCAAACGCCTGCCACACGCAACTGTTCCGGAGAGTGCTTTTGTAGACAGCGTCGGACTTCATGCGTGTTTGGATCGACATCATAAACACCATGCCGACTCCCTAATTCAGTATCTCCCCAATAGGCAACCCCTGTCACGTCTACACCTTCCGGTAGTGTAATTGCCTCGGGGGGTGAGGTGTTCAGCTGCATCCATGTGTCTCCACACGCAACCACTACCCCTGCATCAATATGAGCCCCTATAGCGGTGAGAAAGTGATACATTACCTCAAAAATGGAGCACGTTGGAGGCGGGAGCGGGGCAAAAATTTTTCCGAGAAGGCTTTGATGCGGAATCCGCCGGCTGTCGCCCCCGGAGTGGAGGATAAGAAGCCGGGATGTCCATCCAACCGCGTCTTGAGGGTCGTTTGCTAACTGTCTAAGGACGTGGAGCGTTGCACCCCCGCTGCCAATTCGCCTGCCATCCGGATCAGGAATAACCGAATATTCTGTCTCTGGATGGAGGACCCCGGCTCTTTTAAGACGTTGAAGTTGAAGCCGGTAGACACTCGCTTGCGACTCGTTTGTAGCGGTGAGAACACATCTGTCCCAGACTTTCTCGCGCAAGATGTGATTGTTTTGACGCTGTTGGTACACTGTCATTTCCCTTTACGATTGAAAGCGTGAACGTGAAACATGAAGCGGGAGGTGTCTGTTAAGAATCACCCTCAATCTACAACAATATCATCGTACTTTTTCCAATGATTCTTCTTATTGCAGAGCCTGACTTTTAGCCAAAGGGGCATGTACTTGTGATGGCTCCCTAAAAAATAGCCCAGGAACCTCATAAACTCATAAAACATTGCGTAAGGCAGATGTTTCATGTTGCCGTGACTCACTATGTATTGGCATTCCGCTTTGAGATATTTCAAGCCTTCAACAACGAACTTCCCTTTTGCCAGAGACGCGCCGTAGTTTCGCGTACCCCCATAATTATAATCATCTTCTTCAACATGAATAAACTTGACAGGAAAACCTTTTGCGATTTCGGGCGTTTTGTCGTCAGAGGAATCTAAAATAATCGTTTCGATCTCACCCGAAAAATCTTGACGATAGATGCTGCGAAGTAAGTCGCCAATATTATTTTCCACATTTTTGGTGGGAAGGATGATACTGACTGTTGTCATGTCAATTACGCTATGGATTTTTGGAGTCCATCCTAATCAGTCTTTTTTTCTGTTGGGATGCCAAGCATACTGAGAAAGAAGGCAGAAAAAACCGTCTGTGTGCCCAATACCATCAAAAGTAGGGCAAAGAGTGCTGGCCTGACCTTCTGCAACACACCAAAGCCACTTTTCACCCAACTATATGCAATCCAACCATCAATCAGGAATCCCACGGCAAATGTCACAAAACCAAGAATTAATCCCCGCTCAAGGGTAAAATGACGATGCACAAACTGAATCAGCGAGCCACTCTTGGAAAATCCGCGGCGGCGGCTTAAAGTTTGGGCGGAGAGCCCCAGCAACAAAATCTGATATCCGAGCAGACACAAAAGGCATGCTAAAACCATTACGTGAATATCGTAGGCACGTTCACCTATTTGCAAAGGACCGGGGAGCAGCGCGACGGTTCCAACTAAGCCCGACAGCAAAAGTAGAAACCCGGGGATAAGAAACAGATAAGTAGGTGACAGCATCAGCATAAACCGCAGATGCCGCCACCCATCCGGAAAAGAATTCAGTTTCGATTCTCCTTTGCGAGGATAATAGGTTATCGGGACCTCTGCGATTTTGAGGTTTACCTTTGTGGCGTTGATAACCATTTCTGAAGCAAACTCCATTCCTGTTGTCTGGAGTTCCATCTGCTGATAAGCCTCGCGCGTGAAGGCACGCATCCCGCAGTGGGCATCGGATACACCAGCGCGAAACAATAGATTCAGGATACCTGTCAAAACAGGGTTGCCGAGATAACGGTGAAGTTTCGGCATCGCCCCGGGCAGAATCTTGCCCTTTAACCTGCTGCCGATGACGAAATCATAACCGTTGCGCAAGGGGGTAATGAACCGCTCTAAGTCTGTGAAATCGTAGGTATCGTCGGAATCACCTATGATAATGTATTGCCCTTCTGCGGCAGCAATCCCCGCAAGATACGCAGCACCATAACCACGCAAGGGTTGATGAACAACGCGCGCACCGAGCTGCTCGGCAATCTCGACAGAAGCATCTGTGGATCCGTTGTCCGCAACAACTACTTCCCCCTGAATACTGAGATCTTTCATCGTCTTTAATGCTTTCTGAATACAGGCACCGAGTGTCTCTTCTTC
>RKRO01000298.1 GCA_007571355.1 Candidatus Poribacteria bacterium
ATATCAGGCGTGGCTATCTTCGCATAAGCCGTTTCACTGGTTCATAGCGTTCTACGGCATTCTCAAGAAGGGTGGGTTTGATGTCATCATCGGCAATCCCCCCTATGTAGAATATAGCAAGGTGAAGAAGGACTACAAACTCCACGGGTATGAGACAGAACGTTGTGGTAATCTCTACGCATTTGTAACTGAAAGAAGTTTAAAACTTTTGAATAGTTACAGCAGTTTTGGCTTCATTGTGCCGTTAAGCCTTGTCTGTACACAGAGAGTAGAAACACTGCAAAAAATACTCTCTCAATTATCAAAATCAGTGTGGCTAAGTAATTTCGCTGAAAGACCAAGTAAACTCTTTGTCGGTGCTGAAGTTTTGTTAACAATTTTATTAAGTAGAGTTGGGAGAAAAGTAGAATCTACTTTTGCTACAACTGAATTTATAAAGTGGACTAGCGATGAGAGAGCGGATCTCTTTGATTGTATTGTTTATCATTCAACCACGGCAAAAATTAAATCACACATTATCCCGAAACTTTCCTCAAATACTGAATCTTATATCCTTGGAAAATTATTCTCTCACACGGAACCTGTAGGGAATCAGCTGCTAAAACGTTCCAAGTACTTGATTTATTATCGCACTAGTGGTGGGCGATATTGGAAAGTATTTACTGATTTCCCACCGGCATTCAAAGTCAATGGTAGATCAGGACAATCTAAAGCTGAAAGGGCATTAGGCGTTAAAACCTCCGAGATATTAATACCTATTATTGCGGCTCTTAGCAGTAATCTATTTTGGTGGTGGTATACCATTACAGCGGACTGCCGAAATCTTCCCGTATCTACGGTTCAGGATTTTCCTATTCCAACATCTATACTCTATGATTCTCAGTTTGTCGAACTTGGTCGGAAATACCTGGATGATTTGCGAAACAATAGTACAATGGAAGTTAGTCAAAAATCGACTGGGTACACTGAAACACAGTCGTTTAAGGTTCAAAAATCCAAGCACATCATCGACGAGATTGATCGCGTACTTGCCCACCACTACGGCTTCACAGACGAGGAATTGGATTTCATCATCAACTACGACATCAAATACCGAATGGGGTTGGGAAAATGATACAAGTAGACGACAACGTTTCATTTCCCCCTGCTTGCGGGGGGTAGAGGGGGTATAAGAATTAATCAAATTGGGAAAATTGGGAATTTTTTAAGGGACAAAACCCACGCCTTTCCAAGGTTTACAAGTTCTTAAAAATTACCAATGCATGGTCAATCGGACTTATCGTAGATTTCAGGATGAATTGCCTACTTTTCCCCACGGATAACTGAATGCTCCACGGTGATTTAGTTTTATAGTTGTTAATAAGCAAAAGTCGCGTGACTTCTCACGCGACTTCTGCTATACTTCATCTTCAAAATGTATGGGGTGATCGGGATAAAGCAACCCTTGAAAAACGCATCGGACACTTAGCAAAATGGAATGTGAAGGTCTATCACACTGATGCCTATCCGGTCTATGCCGCTGTGATCTCGCGAGAAAAGTTGGCGCAGACCAAAGCAGAGACACATGGTATTGAGCGCGACACTTGCCGTATGCGGCATTGGTTCTGGTGTTTCAAACGCAAGTCGGTTATCATCTCGAAAAGCGCGGAGAGGATGAATGTGACAATCGCCCTATTTGCGAGATTTCGCGTGAATGGAGATATTTTCGACATCGTAAAAATTAGGAAAACCCAAACCCGTATCATTAGTTAGCCGAAAACCCTCAAAATTAAAAGAAGTGAGCCGAATCCAAGGGGATAATAAAGAACACGAAATATCAATGTCCAAGCCCGGGGGCAGTAAGGATATGTGTGCCGACTGTCCCGTCGGTGATATTGAAAATTGATGGAAATTCATCTTGCCAACCGTCGTTGGCATGCGGACAGAATTGGCGAGCGTTGCCTTCAATGGCTGTCACACCCCGAATGCGTGCGGCGAGTCCGGCGGAGTGTAAGAACGATGCCCCCGGACACGTCAGATCCTGTACCGCGAGGAACATACCATATTCTGCTGCAGCGGCACCCATCAACAACGCTTGAGACTGCCCTTTACACGCTTTAAGTGCGACACCAGAATACCCTTGCTCACGTGCCAATAGGAAGGTCTCGAAGTCGGTTAGCGATTCATCGATCACCACGGGTTTTATTTCTGCGGCCTTGTGCATCTTATTTTCAGGGTGTGCCTTCAGATCTCGATCTGTCGGTTGCTCGATATAAGCAAGGCGTTGGAAAGCGTTACTTTCTGCCGCTTGAATCTGGTTGAGAAACTCCAATAGATATTCAACATCTTGACAGGTTTCGTTAAAATCAGCGGAGTAGTGCCAAGTATCAACACCACGTTTTGCCTGTGTTTCCGCTGTGACTTTATCAATCGCGAGAACGCGTGCGACATCCCAATCCAGATCGTCGCCGTTAAGTTTAATTTTTAGGTGCGTCAATCCATCAGCGGCAATCCATTCAGGAAGCGTCTCTGGTAGACCGTCATTGAGGCGTTCTGCGATGTCGGCATCGGTGAGGGGATCCAATGCGCCGATGAGATGATAGAGCGGCATGTGAGACTTCGGTTGGCGTGAGGTGTACTGGTCGAGATATTTCCCGGTGAACCGATCATTTACACTTTTGTCAAGCAAGTTTTGGTTTGCAAGCGGCACCAAAAAATGTGATACATCTGCCTGAATGAAATCTTTACCTAAGCCGTCGTAGCTATTGATGCCGTTTGCTTTCCCAAATGCGTCGTGGATTGCAGCATCAAGCGGACTGGTTGTGACGACGGTACAAAGTTTCGGGATCGGTGATGCAAGTTGCATGTCGTCAGACAGTTCGTCCGAGATTCGTAAAAATTCGGGTTCCAGCACCTCAGAGAGCTCCAATGGATGCGCGCAGAGTGTGCACGCTTTTGCTGCGTCTACGGCCAATTCGGCGAGTTTTTTCATCGCTGCGAGGCTCTGATCGAAAGGCGCGTAGCGCGGCGGGAATGCCCAAACGTTACCTAGTGGCATTGAACCTTTGCCTTCTGCCTCTTTTCCGTCGCGCGTCTGGACTTGCATCCGGACGTTAAAGAGGACGCAGTGATCTGTAGGCACGCCGCCGAATTTGAGCGGAGTGCGGTATTGGTGTTCTTCAAAATCGTAATGAACGTCAAGGATGCGGATATCCGTAGGTCTTGGCATAATTTCCTCTTTTTAATTATTCCTTGCGGAGAAACGACGTGAATGTAAAAATGGACATGCATTCCTTAAATCCGCACTCCATTTCATTACGTGTTACGGGTTTTATACTACTTTAATTCTATCATCAAGACGAGAGCCTGCAACAACGGTGCGGGTAGATCAACGGAAAGGTAGGTCAATCTTGAAATTTGACTGACTGCTCCGCAAGGTAAAGTTAAAAAGCATAGTAACTGATTTTCTATAGCACGTCAAGTAATTTCTCTACCCCTTGCGCTGCAACCAAACGGAGGTTTCTTCAAATGACACATAACGCAAAGGTTCAAAAACTCACCACACTTCTTGATCAACATCAAACGTATCGGGACACCTGTCTTAATCTCATTGCTTCGGAGAACACACCTTCGCCGTTGGTAGAGGAACTTTTTGACGAACGGTTGGCACGGCGATATGGGAATTATTCTGGGACCGACATTTATCAACGGAATTACAAAGGCAATCGTTATATTGCTGAAATCGAGGGTTACACGCAGGCCTTAGCAAAGGAGCTCTTCGGTGCAGCGCATGTCGATTTCCGACCGTTATCAGGGAATATCGCGGGGATTGCAACAACGTTTGCATTAGCAAAGCCGGGCGATACCGCGTTAGAGGTGCATAACGGACACCACTATGCCGAAAAACTGCTATCTTCGCCGCTGAAGATAAACCTCGAATCAATCCCCATTCCCTGGGACGGGGCGCGTTCAAACATCGACCTCGATGCAACGCTTGCACTGATTGCGAAACACAAGCCGAGAATCGTCAACATCGGCTCCGGCGTGTTTCTCTTTCCGCAACCTGTACGGGAGTTGAAACAGGCGATGCGCGAAGCAAATCCGGATGCCTACCTCATCTATGATGCCTCACACGTCATTGGACTCATCGCTGGTAGACGATTTCAGTCTCCTTTTGATGAAGGCGCGGATGTGATTATTTCCAGCACACATAAAACCCTTGCTGGCCCCCAAGGAGGAATGGTCCTAACCAACGATGCATCTATTGCTGAGCGCGTCGCGAGAAGTGTCTATCCGTTGCTGATGAGCAATCACCACCTAAATCGACTTCCGGCGTTAGCAGGAACGTTTATAGAGTGGATGGAATGCGGTGAGGCACAAGCAGATGCGATTATTGCGAACGCGAAAGCACTCGGTCAAGCGTTAGCCGAACGCGGTGTCCCGATGCTGGGTGCCGATCTCGGCTTCACGGAGTCGCATACCTTGATACTGATTGTAGATAAGTATGGAGAGGGCGATACACTCGCGAATCATCTGGAAGCATGCCATATTATTACGGGGGCAGCAGGATTATCACCGGAAGTCGGGACATCCGGATTGCGTATCGGCGTTCAGGAAGTTACAAGATGGGGGATGACACCAGCAGATGCCCCGGACATCGCGGAATGTATTGTCGCAGCACTCTCCGGCGGAACCCCTGAAGAACTTAAACCAAAAGTCGCGAAAGTCGCGCGCCGTTTCGATACAATCCAGTTCGTTGTCGATTAGTTAGTGACGCGAAAAACGTAGGCGCGGTTTAAAACGAGTCTAAATTAACGTGAATTTGATACATACTGAAGGCAAACGCACTTTCTCTGAAAATCCCCTGATAAGGGGGATTTAGGCGGTTGTCTTTCTAAAGCTCGCTGCTTTTTTTGTGAGTTTTTATCAAGTTAGTCCAAAACGACTAATTCCGCTTGATAATCTGAGGGGATAGAATACGGAACAAAATGGAGGTAAACATGCGTTCACCCAATATAATTTTAATGATGTGCGACGACCTTGGATATGGCGATGTGGGATTTAACGAAAATGAAATTATCAAAACCCCGAATTTGGACAGACTAGCGAGTCATGGGATCCGATTTACGCGGTTTTATGCAGGAGGACCAGTCTGTTCCCCGACGCGAGGGACATGTTTGACCGGGCGACATTATTTTCGATACGGCATAACACATGCCAATCGAGGGCACTTGCCCGCACAGGAAATCACACTGGCGAGAATGCTAAAATCGTTTGGCTATGCAACCGGACATTTTGGAAAATGGCATCTTGGAACGCTGGACCCGAATTATTCGGGGAAACCGAATCGCAATCCGGCGCGTAATTACGCGCCGCCGTGGGAACGGGATTACGATGCGTCTTTTGCTACAGAATATGCAGTTCCAACTTGGGATCCCGCAGTGGGTGTCCAGAGTGGCGGTAGACGTTCGGACCGCCCGTGGGCATCGCCTTACTACGAGAATGGAAAACTGGCTACAGAGAATCTAAAAGGATGCGATTCCCGGGTATTGATGGATCGCGCAATTGCGTTTATCGAACAAACGCTTGAAAAGGGCGAACCGTTCTTTACGACAATCTGGTTTCACGCGCCGCATACTCCAGTCTTTGCCGGACCGGAATACCGAAAAATGTACGCCGAATACAGCGAAAATGAGCAACACTATTACGGCTGTATTACCGCAATAGATGATCAGGTGGGACGGTTGTATCATACTTTGGCAGCATGGGGCGTATCCCAAAACACGATGATCTGGTTCTGTTCGGACAACGGACCCGAAGGACGTACAGGTCAGGAGGGTCGGAACCGAGGCTCGACAGGTGGCTTGCGCGGACGAAAACGTTCTTTGTTTGACGGCGGTGTCGGCGTGCCGGCACTCTTGCACTGGCCGGGGCATGCAGACCCCGGACGCGTGGTGGAAATGCCCTGCAGCACCCTGGATTACTTCCCGACGATCGCCGAAACGCTGCAATTTGAAATGCCCGATAATCGTCCCATTGACGGCATCAGTCTGCTACCGACCCTTGAAGGAGACATGACAGAACGTCCGACCCCTATTCCGTATCGGTTCAATAGTGGAAAAGGCGCGATGTTTCACGCACCGACCATCGCTATGATGGATAACCGATATAAATGCTTGACCAATCTATCAAATGATGGCAGCGAAGATTTGTGTTTTGATATGATTGAAGACCGCGGAGAAACCATCAACTTGGCAGATGAACAACGCGAGCGATTAAGACAAACCCGCAAGTCACTGCGGCAATGGCTCCACTCATGTAAGGTGAGTCATAATGGTGGGGATTATGATGAGGCGTTTGAACCTGTTGCGCCGTTTGAGGATGTCACAGGAGATTGGTTGTCAAGCAGAAACAGAAATTAAGCAGAGCCCTTCAATTGTTTCGAATCACTCTGGTAGGAGGGGTTTCTAACCCCGATTCTTGTGAATCATAGCGCGTGCCTGTTCCGAAGATGCGCGCAGAAAATGGAGAATTGAATGGCTCCACACCGATATATTTTTTTTGACAAAACGCGATACTTTTTTTACAATAGAGATCGGCAGACTTTCTGAATGCGGATTTTGGAGGTACGTACGAATAAAACGCGGCTCTCCAAAGTCCTGCAGACGGCGATGTCGGGGCTTGGAATACCGACACCGCGAACGCACTGCCATCGTAGACGTTAAACGGAAATGACAGTGCTGGTTTCTATACTTAGGCCTGCAGGGACTCGCGTTTTAGAAATGATGCGAAATCATTATTAAATCGAAAACCCTCAGATTTTTAGCGTATAATGGCTCATTATTTGGGTTAGAGGCTGAACAAACAAGTCACGCTCTCCACAGACAGAAAACAGCGGACGCTCCGTCTGTGGATTCGTGATTGAGAATTCTACCACCCCTTCCTTTCGTTTCCTGTTGTCAAAACCTGCCGTTTCTGTCACCCATCACCACACAAATTACGTCTAAAAGAGAGAAACATTCCGCAGAGAAAAAGGAGTTCTCCGATGCAGTGGCCCCCTGAACGTTTCCGTGGATACGGGCAAACACGGCGGCAGACAGCACCGCGGGCTCGGCATAAAGCCTTTGTCAGCTACTACCACAAAGATGATCAAGGCTATCGCGAATGTTTTGTTTGAAGACTTGTTTTCTGACATCTATGACTGCTCTGTGTCAAAATCTGTCAAGATGAGTGATATTGACACAGACCTGAAAACAGAGACTATCCATCAAAAAATCCGAGATGAATATCTCCGAGATTCCCTCGTGCCCGTCGTTCTTGTGGGTGCACGGACATGGCAACGGAAGTTCGTGGATTGGGAAATCGGCTCGAGGCTACGAGACACACCAAAGAACCCCCGTTCCGGGCTTTTGGGTATTTTGTGCTCACGCACACCGATTCGGGTAGATATATATATCCCCCGGCATCATCCGCCCAAAACTCCTCGATAACAACCCATGCGGTTTCACCAAAATTTACCCATGGAGCAATAATCCCGCTGAAGTCCAGCGGGGGATCTATGACACTTTCAACTGGAGAGATAAGGGGACTGGTGCACCCTTTCAAAAGTACAAATTCGCCCTTACTTATCCCAGTGCATGTTTGAAAGACAGCGGTAC
>RKRO01000229.1 GCA_007571355.1 Candidatus Poribacteria bacterium
GTCCTGGAACTTCGTGTAAGGAAAATCCGCAACAAGAATATAAGAGTTTCCTTCCTGCTTCAAGTTCATCTTGACAGAGTTGGCTGAAAACTCAAAGTACTTTGCTAGCACCTCCGCTAATTCGTGATGTAGCCTCGTCATAAACCGATCATCAACATCGACCCTGTCCTGTGTGATGATTAATTTGAGACGCTGTTTGGCAATATTACTTGATTTCGGTTTACGTCCGAAGAGTTGTCTGATACTTAAATTCATCGGAACACTCCTTATCTTTTTTTAGTAAACCAGTTTACGAGATTACTGAATAAACCTTTGTTCTCTAAATTGGGAATCGGGATTCGTTGTCCTGTGAGTCGCCGTGCGATACGCATATAAGCCTGGGCACTGGGGGAGCCTTCTTCATAAACTAACGGGATCCCTCTGTTTGTAGAGGTGATGACTCCACTGTCTTCAGGCACAACACCGATGAGATCAATATTAAGAATATCCAATACATCGGCTTGGTCCATCATGCTTCCGTTCCCAACGAGTTGTGGTGAGAAGCGATTTATGATGAGATTGATCGGCTCAATTTCGGCGTTTTGCAGCAATCCGATGATACGATCGGCATCCCGAATGGCGGAGACATCAGGCGTTGTGACGACAATGGCTTCATCCGCACCTGCCGAAGCATTTCTGAAGCCGCGTTCAATGCCGGCAGGTGAATCAACGAGAACAAAATCGTTCATCGTCCGCAACTTATCACAAATTGCTTTCATCTGTTCGGGCTGAATATCGTCTTTATTGTTCTTTTGTGATGCCGGCAACACCATCAGTCCATCAACCCGTCGATCTTTAACGAGTGCTTTTTTGAGTTCGCACTGTTTTTCAATGACATCCATAGATGTATAAACAACACGGCTCTCAAGCCCCATGACGATATCAAGATTCCGAAGTCCGACATCTGCATCAACAGCTACAACACTATTATCTAATAGGGCGAGTGCGGTCCCTAAATTAGCTGTAGAGGTCGTTTTACCGACACCCCCTTTTCCTGATGTCACTACGATTACTCTTCCCATAACCGGAACCTCCTGTGCTAAGATTTAACAAATTTTTCAACAGTAATTGCATCTTCTGCGCCGATACGGGCGATTTTTAGACAACCTCGGGGCTCCTGACTCACTGGTGAATTTTTCACATAGTCGCCTATCTGAAGATGTAACGGCTCAAAGTCCATCGCTATAATCACGGCGGATACCCTACCATTCATACCAGCGAGAGCTTTTCCACGTAGTGTCCCGAGTACAACAATGTCACCGCCTGCTCTGACTTCACCCCCTGAGTTGACATCGCCGTAAATAATGAGACTCCCTTGTGGACATTCTTCTGTTTGCCCAGAACGGATTGTGTGGGGTACAATCCGAGAGGGTTCACTATTCTGATGGTTACGGATATCCGTCGTTGGCGATATGACATGCGTCGTTGGCGCGGCAGCGATCGGGGGCGCGACCGGTTCATCAGCAATTTCAACATTCCGCACTGTGAGATCGTAGGTTTCCTGGAGTTTGAAACTGAGGCTCTCGATCTCCTCCTTTTTCAAGGTTGGAGACTTAAGATCAATCTGCACGGATGCCCCAGTTAAAGAGCGATTCATCCGCGATATTTCCTGCTGAATCGCTGCTTCAACTTCTGTTATAGATAGGTGGGGCCTAATGATCAGGTGTAAGCCATCCCTATACGCTCTGAGTACCACAGTAGAATTTGACATTTTGCTATTCATTCTCAATTTCAATAGGACTTATGCATTTTCTCCTTAAAGTCTCCATAATAAGGAGAATTTAGCGGGTTAAATAACTGAAATATGCTCACTGTAAGGCATTTTGGTTAAAATATAGTGCTTTTGGACGCAAGTTGCATGAGTCCTGTTCAATAGGCTGAGGAATTTCCTCGGTGGTTAACTTTTGGTTGGTCTTAAGCCCCTTCCAACTGTGCTAAAACGTAGGGACCTTCAGGAATCACAGCAATTTGTACATCTTCGCCGTAGCGGGCCAAGAGTTCTTCAATACCTGCCTGCGCACTCTCTAATGGATGTACGAATAATTTCGCGCGCTGGTGATACGGAATTCCGTCGGTATAGAAATAGATATCTGCTTTCCGGGCAACCTTCGCTAATTCTTCGAGTTGCCACTGATCGATAACAAAGTTCGCAGGGTTATAAAGCCCTTGTACGAACGCCCTTAAATCATCAGTCTTGAAAATTAGGTCTGTAAATGGCTTGCTGCCGATGCCTTCGCTGCATGCGGCAACCAATATAATACTCCCCCCTTGCTTCACAATCTCTACAGCGGTCAGCAGCCCCTTGATGGCTTGATAAAACGTTATATCTAACGGGTAACCTGCGCTGGAAACAACAACAGCGTCTGCTGGTACAGGCAGCGTAACCTTGGCATGTTTTTCGACAAATTGTGAACCGACCCGATGCGATTCAACCATGTCTCCTGCGAAAACGCCAGTGATGCGCCGATTTTTGTCAATCGCAACGTTCAGGTTGAAGTCAACACCTGCCATCAACGCGATTTCGGTGGCTTCTATGTGAAACGGATTGCCCTCCAAAATCCCGACAGCCGATTTCGGATGCTCCATGAGTTCGGGACCGTGCATCACCTTCATCGTCTCCACGGAGGCAATTCCAGGACAGATCGCTTTTCTACCACCAGAATATCCTGCCATCAAGTGCGGCTCAATGAGCCCAGTGATGATCTTCAGGTCGGATGCCAGATAGGTTTTATCAATATAAACGGGTGTACCCTTCTGCGTTGTACCTAAATAATCATGGTTTTCCGGCTGCTGAGAAAAATGGTTGACGATGCGGTATGTATCCATGATTGAGCGTCCGACCATCCCTTCAAGTTCTTCACCTTCATTAGGACGGTGGATGCCGGTCGCGATGAGAATGGTAATGTTTTCGCGGCGAAGACCTGCCTGTTCAAGTGTTTCCAATATTGGCGGGAGAATTACCTTATTCGGGACAGGACGTGTCACGTCGGAAATCACAATACATGCTAATTCGCGACCCTTTGCAATCTCAGCCAACGGGGGTGAAGCAATCGGTTGCGCAATCGCCTCCCGGACCGCGCTATCTTCATTCGACAGCGGCGCACTTTCCGAAATCTCAAGTACCCCAGCAACGTTCTTATCCGGGATCTCAATCGGTAGCGTGCCAGTTCCATATCGCATTTCCACTCGCATATTGACAAGTCCCTGCAAATCGGTAGGTTAAACAGAAATATTAGCGCGTTTTCACTCGAAAACACCCCTCCCTACTCCAATTATACCCATTTTTTGATAAAAATGCAAATTAATTTTGCGTTTAATCCCCATATTTGAGGTTTTTCGGCTAAGTGACGATATATACCCTTTTAGGATTCAGAACTTAGGCCGGCAGGCACTCGCGTTTTGGAAATGGAGCGAACCATTATTAAAGCGAAAACCCTCCAACTGTTAACTTAATAAATGTTTGACTTTTTTCAGGACAACATGCTAAAATTCCTTATCAAAATGGGTACATCTATCTAAACACAGCGCGGAGAACAGACATGCAACGTATCGAAATTACCACGAAACCGAACGGCGCAGGACGCAACTGGCTGGAAGTCGGGCATTTTGAAACTGATCCTCTCGGTCGAAATCAGTGGATTAAAGTGAACGTTCCACATCAAGATGCAAAACTTACCGTAGATAGACAGTATTCCGGACGTGGTGAAACGATCGACTGGATCATCATCATCCCGGAAAACTATCCTTTCACGCTTGTCAAAGTTACTTATGATCGGCTTAACCCGAAAGCCGTTGAAATCCTCTGGTCCCCAGAGGCAACGTCTAAGTCCGAGGGGGCCGGCGATGAGAAAATCAGACGCGTCTTTGAACTCGCCTCTGGCAATGATGAACTAACGAACCTACTCAAGGAGCTCCTTTCAAAGTAAGAGGGAAACCTTGTCAACCCGATTTACACGTTTACCATCCATAACGTTCCGGGCCCCAAGGCTTGGTAACGAGTTCTTGTTTCACCATCACCATCGTTTTGCTCGGTACATCGTCGTATAAAATAACCCCAGGCCCGACGACACTATAAGACCCGATCCGCCGCCCCGGCATAATGATTGCATTTACGCCAGTGCGGCAATAATCCCCCATATATGTCGCGTTCGCGCCGTACGGTGGCACTTCATAACGCCCCTCTACTTGTATCGGTGTATCCTTATCATCAAACCGGAGGGTACCGCATACCGTCGCTGCACCAATATCCGTCGCACACCCGAAAACCCCCGACATCTCACAATAGTGGTATAGATAGACTTTATCAAACAGCACGCCCGACATCTCAGCACCGTGACCGATAATACACCGATTCCCGACGGCACTGCTCCCGACATCGCAATAATCGCTAATTCGGCACTGATCACCGACGAAGATATTTCCGTGTAAAATCGCACCGTTTGTGATGTTGTTACTTGCACCGGCAATTAACGTGCCGTTGACGACGACGCGGGGTCCGATGACTGTGTTTTTTCCCAACACAACATGTCCGTTGATCTCAGCAGCGTCCGAAATTTTCGCGCCATCTGTTATCTGGTTTTCCGTAACCTGTTTCGCGAGGTAATTAACAAATTGCTTATTCGCTTCGAGGACATGCCACGGTTTATCGACATCGACAAAGAAATCCGAGGTCTGAACGGCTAAAACTGTCTTTCCATCGTCAATCATGAGTTGCAAAGACTGCGCTATTTCGGATTCAGGCGGTGGCATCCCGCCGACAGGGACCCTCGTAACGATGCCAGGGTTCCTTAAGAGATAAGTCGTCGCACTGTTCTGAAAAGCGTAGACCCCACAGAGCCGGTGTGAAGCACCCCGCGGATGTCCCTCAATGCCAATGAGTGTCGAGAGGCTCCCCTTATTTCTGTCCGCGGGACTGATCCCTGCGCAGAGATAGTCGCTTGCGTCTTCATTGCCGAGTGGTTGCACAAGTGCCGCTGCTTCCACATCTGACGCCTGAAACGCCTCAACGAAATTACGGAGATTCGCGGAGGTCGTTACAGTATCACCGTGAACGACAAGGTACGGTCGCGCTTCGAGATGTTCTACAGCTGCCAACGTTGCACTCGCCGTGCCATCAAGCACCTGCTGTGTGACAAAAGCGACGTTAGGTATATCCGCCACTGCGCCGCGCACCTGTTGCGCATAATGTCCCACCACAACAATAATGCGTTGACATCCAACCTCAAGCAGATTTTCTACAATTCGGCGAATGATCGGCTTATTGGCAATCGGTATCGTACATTTCTGTCGGAATTCGCCATAGGGCCAGACCTTACGTCCCGATCCTGCAGCGAGAACAATAGCAGTTTCCATATTAGAGTATCCCCAATTTCCGCCACGCTATGTGCTGGTTCATAAATTCTGATAAAAACGTCAAGTCTGGATAAGGCGTGTCCAACTGTTTCTGGTATGGGACAATACCGATGACGGGAACACCTGTTAATTTTTCAATTTCGACTGGGTTTGTCGCTTCGGCGAGTCCAGCGGTCTCTTTGCAAAGTCCGTTGAGTACAATACCGGCAATTTGGATGTTAAATTGCTGCGCGAATGCGACAGTTAAAAGTGTGTGGTTTAGCGTCCCCAAGCCGGTCTTTGCGACGATCAGTATCGGTAGTTGTAGCTGCTGGATGAGTTGGACGACGAGAAAATCGTCTCGGATCGGTACAGCGATACCGCCGACACCCTCGACGATCACGAAATCGTATCGCTTTCCGAGCACTGCGAAAGCCGTCTCAACGCTTCTGAGATCGATGTCTGTGTCTTCTATCCTCGCTGCCACGGAGGGTGCCAACGGATTCCGGAGGAAAATCGGGTTAATGACAGAAAGTTCATCGTCAACCTGCGCGGCGTGCTTGAGGAATTGTGCATCGGCGGTATTACCTGTACTAATCGGTTTCATTACGCCTACGTTTGTTCCAGCCTGTTTGAGGGAGGTAGCCAAGCCCCCGGCGATCACCGTCTTCCCGATTTCCGTGCCTGTCCCTGTAATAAAGATGCCTCGTGTCATACAATTAACGAGTTGTGCTAAATAACGGTTTGTAAAATATTGTTTCACAGAAGCCTAATATTTTGTGTGTTGTTTTTGTTCCATCCTTATGTTATCCTATAAGTCAACAAAGAAAGGAGACATAAGGATGAATTTACAGTATACTTTACAACGGTTTGCTTTGCAACTGAAAAATAAACCCTGCACGCTCAAAAGCGTTGCATGAGTATTTCAACAGCTCAGGAAAACACTTTGGGATACCTACTTTCCCGATGCCGAAGCCCGCCGTCCGGGACGTAATCCCGACTGCCTCAAAGGTCTCCTGAGTTTCTGCAGCGGCGTTAGGTGTTTACAATGAGTTACCAGAGCAAAACTATCGAAACGACTTTCTTAGACAAATGAATTTACCCGTTGGAAAACTGAAACACGATTTCTTAAAACAACTTCTACCCACGTCCCATAAAAACACAGGTGTGGTTATCGGTCCACAACTCGGTGAAGATGCCGCAGTCATCGAGTTCACGGATAATTATCTCGTTGCAACCAGCGATCCGATTACCTTCGCAACCGCAGATATTGGATGGTATGTGGTTTGCGTCAATAGTAACGACATCGCAGCGATGGGAGCCGTGCCGAAATGGCTGCTGGTAACCCTGTTGTTACCCCAAGACGCAACAACACCTGAAATGGTTCACGACATCATGACGCAACTCACACAGGCATGTGGGACATTTGACATTGCACTGTGTGGTGGACATACGGAAGTCACACCAGCCGTAACACAACCGGTTGTCATAGGACAAATGATGGGGATTGCCGCTAAGGATTCTTTGTTCACTTCAGCGGGTGCTCGTGTAGGGGATGTCCTAATTCTAACAAAAGGACTCGGTATCGAAGCGACTGCGATTGTTGCGCGTGAACGTGCAGAGCAGGTGCGTGGGAAGTGCGATGCCCAATTCTTGGAACAGGCGAAGCACTATCTCTTTGACCCCGGCATTTCTGTGCTAAAGGATGCACAAATCGCGATTGAGACGGGGGGTGTACATGCTATGCATGACGTGACAGAGGGCGGTGTCACAACTGCCGTTTACGAGTTGGCGACCGCTGCCGAGTTAGGTGTCGTCGTCTATTTAGATGAACTGCTCGGTTCCCCCGCATTATATGGAGACATCACACGGACGCTGTGTGATATGTTCGGGCTTAATCCGCTCGGTGTCATCTCATCTGGTGCCATGTTAATCGCAGCAGAACCCGAAAAAGGCAAAACAATTTGCCGAGTCCTCGGTAAAGCCGGTATCCGCGCGGGCACCATCGGAAAATTTCTTCCACATGAGAGCGGAATGTGGTTGGAAGATGCCACCGGTACACGACAACCGCTACCTGTCTTTGAAACGGACGAAATCGCTAAACTCTTCTAAGGGTTAGGAACGTAATACAAGGAATGGATTTCGTCTATTCCCAGAAGTCATATTGAGTAAACCATAGAAATGTAGTAAAATAGTAGAAGAAAAGGCGATACTTTACGTTCCTTTATTTTCACTTTTGATATCTTCTTACTT
>RKRO01000127.1 GCA_007571355.1 Candidatus Poribacteria bacterium
GCTGGTGCCGAAAGTGTTAAGATTTGAAAAAGACCTCGATTTAACTGTCAGCACGAGAGGAGTGCCGAGCGATGACCCGGTTCCACAAGATCCGTTTTGGCGTATTGCTTCACCGCGTATGCTTCCCCTCATCGTACTATTCATAATTGCAGCGATGCGAACCGTTACACTCACGGGTATAGAAACCTTTCTTTCTGTCCATTTAGCTGATCAAGGCTACTCAGACCAAGGGCGTTCTTTGGTGATCGCGCTCTTTATCTTCGCCGGGTCAATGGGTATTTTGTCAAGTGGATGGCTGATGAGCCGCATCAACACTTATGTTTTGTTATTGGTATCACTTCTCGGCGCGCCGCCGCTGCTTTACGGGGCGTTACACACGGGCGGGTTCAGTTTCCTCGCGCTCCTCTTTTTAGGCAATGTGGTGCTCACGAGTTCGATAACTGTTAACATTATTCTTGCGCAGATCATGTTGCGCGGACACGAAAACATCGCCTCCGGTTTGATGATGGGTGCTGCGTGGGGTGTCGGCGGATTTCTGAATAAAATTGTTGGGGTTTTAGGAGACCAATACGGTTTGCCGATTGTATTAGACGGTTTGGTGATGCTTCCGTTGATCCTTGCACCGCTTTTGATCCTGTTACGCGATCAGCCCGACTTGTCGAAACCGAGCGTCTGAAGTCGTTCTTTAAAAATTCCACAATAGACTCAAGAAATGTGTGCTAATGAGATCGCCGAAGAGGAGTGCATAATCGAGGCGAAATTGGCGCACATAGATTCCGATACCGCTTGTCAAACGGTTGTCTCGGTAACCGATGCGTAAAGCCAACGGTGTACTTATCTGATATTCTACGCCGAGATGTGACTGTCCACTATAACGTTGCTGCCACTGGTAAGAGAGGATCAGTTTCCGATTGAAAACGTGATCGTGAGAGTATGCGACTCCGATGTTCCAATTCGCTGGAATAGATTCTTTCGGCGCGGATAACGTGTTCCACGTTAAGGTTGTCTTTGAGATGTCCTGTAGGTTTATGCCGAAGGACATACTCCCGAAGTTCTCAAGACCGAAGAGCGCGTTAAAATCTGGCAGGCGAATAAGCAGACCGGCATCGAACCCGTATCCCCAGCTGCTGTAATTGTAGACATCAAGTTCGCCGCCGCTCAGACTCTGCGATATCCATTTGGCGTTCACACCGACCATAAACTCCGGGGGGAGCGAATCCCTGCCGAAATTATCCCACCACGATTGACTAACGACCCAACCGGTAGCGACGGTCAGAATATACGCGTTTTCACTGTCATTGAGGTAGCCCGCAGGCGTGAAGTCGGATTCCCTCGGACGGTTTTTGGCGACGTTCTGGCGTTCGTTCGCACTAATGTTAGGATCAAAGGAAGGCACGAGCGGATAGATGGGAATATCGTCCACGCCTGCTCGAAGCCAAGAGAGTCCGAGGTTGAATTTTGGCAAAATTTGCTTGGTGCCGCTGATATAGTTGAATGCGCCTAACCCTGAACGCCGTGCGGCATGCATAAGACAGAACTGGTAATTATCAGAAACACCGGCAATACCGGCGGGGTTCCAGTAGGTGGCAGTCGCATCATCGGCGATACTGACATAGGCACCGCCTAATCCGAGAGCGCGACCGCCGACCCCGTTTGTGAGGAAATCGCCGGTGTAGTTCTCAGCGATAGCCGGTGAAATAGTGAAACCACTGTGTCCGATGAATAAAAATATAAAAAGCGTGAGAAAATTAGGTTTTCCTTGTCGCAACTGAGTCAATTGATTTTGCTTCCTTTAAAAAATGTGGACAGCACACGGAGCGTGCCTACTACTTTTTTAGACTCTATTTAAATCGAAAGCGTTCCAATAGTATTGGTACTGCGTCGATTTCCAGCTGGTATAAATTTCGTCCCAAGGCATTCGATTGAAATGCGGTAATAATGAACCTTCCGTTACAGGTTTTGAACATCCTTGATAGCGGTAATCTACAGAGAGTCGGATCCGATCTGGGCTCTGGTTTGGCAGTGCCTTGTGAACGGTATGACTATGAAAGAAAAGCGCGTCACCAACCTCGTAATCCGTTCCTGCCCAGCAAAGTCCTTCAGTCTCCAAGGGTGCCGTATCTATACCGAGTCCCCCTGCGCCAAATGCTGGTTTTACGGGGTATATGCCGCCACGATGCGAGCCAGCGAGCACGATCAACCCACCCATGTCTTTCGGGCAGCCCCCAAGCGGTATCCATGCGGTATAGGTTTCTTCAGTCCCTCGGATATGGATGAAATCTTGGTGTGCAGGTGTCGTGTATTTAGTGTTTTCAGGGAACATAATTCTTCCAATATTCCGCGGATGCACGAGTGTCTTTTCGCCAAAGAGTTTATCCAACATGTCCAAGACCGCTGGATGATGTGCGAATGCGTGGAAGGATTCTAAGCATTGGAATTCGTCTAACACGGGCCAATAACCGTCATCGCCTTCCATGAAGGGACCACCAACGCGGATACCGTCCATGAGTGCGTCGCCACCTTTTGCCCAACCGTGCCGATGACAGATACCTAAAAAGTCGAGACGTAAGTTATAGATAGAATCAGCATCGATTAAGCCTCGGAAAAAGAGGTAACCGTCTTGCCATGCCTGTTCCTGAAGTTTATCAGGTTGGTCTAAGAGGTGATTTGAAACATTAAAGGGTTCAATTCTTGCCATAATGCGCTCCTTGCTGACAAAAGTGTGGTTTGCATTGTAGACATATTATAGCAACAAAACGGGTGGTGTGTCAAATGTGAATGGTTTTCAGTCCTCAGTTAAGAGCTGCTTTGATGAATCATATAACTATGAACCAGCCTGCAAACCGCACTTGCCGCGACTCTATGGCAAGGTTTTGACTCTTTTAGTGGTGGACAGCGAAAATTTGCTTCAAAGAATCGGATTTATCGGGCAGCAATATTTTTTCTGGCATTTGTTGGAGATATGATATAATAGTGCGATTGTATCTTGAAATCTTGGAGTGCCTCATGCTTAGCATCAAACATCTCGAAGCAATTTCGTTGAATGTGCCTTTTTATCATGAACGTGTCAGTCGGCACATGCACCGTGCCGCGACACATGGTGAACGGGTTTACGTCTACCGTGTTGAACTTAGCAACGGTGTGATCGGATACGGTGAAAATTTGGGAGATGAGTCGGGAAATATTGAGCGGTTGATCGGCCAGAACGCGTTTACTTGTCTGAATGACGACGGGGTCGGTTTCGGTATCCAGATGTCGCTTTTCGACGCGGTCGGTAAATCGGTGGGTGTTCCTGCCTACCAATTGATTGGACCGAAGGTTCGCGAGAGGTGTCCTATCTCGTGGTGGGACATTGATATGCCGCCAGCGGATTGGGTGGCGGAAGTCCAAGAATCTGTCAAACGGGGGTATACGTCTGCGAAGTTGAAAGCGCGTCCGTGGCGCGACATCTTCGCACAGGTGGACGCTGTCGGTGATGCGGTGCCAGCGGATTACCGACTCGACATCGACTTCAACGGTTTCTTACGAACAGCAGACAACGCGATCCCTGTCTTACAACAGTTAGATGAACACCCGAACGTCGCGATCTATGAAAGCCCATATTATCTTGGCACAGATGTAGACGGTGCCGTGCGGTTGCAAGCGGCTGTTCAGAAACGGATTGTTGAGCATTTCAATGAATCTTGTTTGCATGCGCGATGTTGTGGCGGCTTTGTCGTCGGGGGGAGCGTGAACGCGCTACGTCGGACAAACGCGCTCTGTTCTTCGTTTGATCAACCGTTTTGGCTTCAGATGGTCGGTACGGGGATCACGACGGCGTACTCAGTGCATCTTGGTGCTGTGTTATCGCAAGCGGAATTGCCTGCGATAACGTGCCACGAGTTGTGGGAATCAGACTTGCTCGAAACGCGGTTGCCAGTGGTTGAGGGGACAATTCAGGTCTCTGAAGCACCCGGATTGGGGATTACGGTCGATGAGGCTGCGTTAGCGGAATACCGTGTGGATCCGTCTACGCCGACACCACAGCAGCTGTTCCGTGCAAGCGAGTATACTTGTAGGGTGCATATCCCAGATGGTAGCGGCGGAGAAACGGTACACGATTTCCGTGGTGAGGATGTCTATTATCCTGCGTTTAGTGAGGGGAAGTATCCGGGGTTCGTGCCGGGGGTTTGGATGGAAGTGATTTGAGAGATTATTGAACAAGTAGTAACCCGCCAGATACCTGCTCTAAATTGACGAAGGTTGCTGCTGCACCACAGGAATAACGTAACTCCGAATTGTCAAACCGTCTATCGTCTCTGTCTCAACGCGCGGCGTAGGATTGTTGCGATGATCAAATACGACATAATACCCTTCCCGCGCGCCTTCTAATTTGAGATACGCAGCGAGTTGCGCCTTGCCTGCCTGATAGTATCTGTCCCCTTCCCATATCTTGGTCTCAACAATGTATTTGCGTTGGTTGTAGGTAATCAGGAGGTCCATCCTTCCGCGCCCAGTCTGGACTTCAAGGAACATATTGGCACCGATGACATGGACAAAATGGTCCAGATAGGTGTAAAGAAGATGTTGACCAACATATTCTTGCGGTGTATCTGGTATTTGCAAGATTCGGAAGCCGACGCGTGCAATGAAATCTTGGAAGTTATTAAGAAGTGCTTCCATCTGAATCACACCCTCAGGGGTAAGATAATCAATAAAGTCATCACCGTTTTCTTCGGAGAAATATTCCATTTCCAGTCCATTAAACGCCGGCTTAAACGCTTGCAGAATACGATGTTGATAGATCGGGTTGACAATCTCACACATCCCATCAGTACTTTCTGCGATAACTCCATAAATTGCAAGTTCATTCATCATGTCATTGTCCGGGCTGAAGGGCAGTCCTCTTTCATAGGAGGCAATTCTCATCAGGAGACTTTCAAAGCGGCGATCCCTACGGATATTGGTAAGCATATGCTCAACGTTAGTGTTCCGTTCACGGAGAAGCTGCCTATGTGCTTTTAAAAAGTATGCCATCGTAATCGTTTCGTGTTTAGGGATATCTAATTCCTCGGTGAGAATCTGTGAGCATCGATTGACGAGGAACGGTTGTCCAGCCGTCTGCTTGTAGATAGCAGTGATAACTTCAGGTGCGAAGGCTTGTCCGACTTCATCGGTATACTGTTCAAGAAGTTCTTGGACTTGCCCTTGTGTGAAATTAGGCAGATGGAATTCATCTTGGATGTTGAACGGTGAGATGGATCGGTCATAGTTGAGTTGTGTGATGTTCTTGACACCAACGATGCCAACACTATAAGGGCATCGAATCCTTGAGTGATCAAGGTAAATGTAGCGGAGTGAATGAAGGAAGCCGCGAACAGCGTCAGGCGGAATCGCATCAAATTCGTCGATGATGAGGACAATCTTTTGAGAATTACTATGATCGGAGAGAAGATGGACAAGTTGCTTAAAGAACTCCATCATTGTAACCTGATTTGTTATCTCTGTGTTATCCAAAAATTGGCACAATGCCTCAGAAGGTGTAGCCCCACGTTTCTTGAAAACGCCCTCAATCTCCTCGCGAAACCTTTTAGAGAAAGATATATAAAAATCAGAAACGGAGCAGTCCACATACAACTCAAAATTCAGTTGAATTGGGAAATATGATTCGACGATAAGGGCATCCATAGCGGCGCGGAAGAGTGTCGTCTTACCGGTCTGGCGTGGTGCGAAGAGGACAATGTATTTGCCTTTTTTCACACGGTCAACAAAATCCGCGATCTCTTCGGTGCGGGAGACGACATAGTTCTCTTTGGGGTTTACGGGACCTTGCGTTCCAAACGTTCTCATTTTCTTTTCTCTTATTGCTATCAGTTTTAGGAATTTTCGGTGTTTTCAGCAAAGTAATCAGAATCTACACGTTTAATTTCGTAAGTTTTCGTGACAGAAACGTCAACGTTGTGATCTATCATATATTCTGCAAGTTGGCTTCCATTAATAAGAATAACCTTGGAGTCAATCGTATTTACATACGCTGTAGCATCTTTGGTAAAATCCGACGTTGTGATGAATATACCCTTTCGTGCCCGCTGTCCTTGCAATGCTCCCGCAAACTTTTGGATTTCGGGACGACTTACATTTCCCTCCCAGCACTTGGCTTGAATATAAACTACATCAAGCCCAAGTCTGTCTTCGTTAATTATTCCGTCTATCCCACCATCATTACTACCCCCAACAGCTCCCCCAGCATCTTCTCGTGAACCGCCGTATCCCATTGCAACGAGCAGGTCAATAACCAATCTCTCAAAAAACTCAGGAGCGTTGCCCTTAATTTTTTGTAGTAGTTCATCTGCCAATGCCTCTTGGATTTCTGTATGTTTCTCTGCAATAACGTCCTCAGCACTTGGAAATAGTCTTCCTTGTCGATCCTCATCGAGAAAGTACGGCGTTCTCGATCCCCCTGGCTGTTTCAATTTCCCCATCTTTATGAGTTGTCTAAACTGGGGATAAACCACGCCATGATAAAAAAGCGGAAGATGTCTCTCACCGTCCTTTTTCACTGCTGTTCTCTGATCGTCAGATAATTGAAATTTTTTGGACAGCGGCTGTATTGCATCTTGGCACGTGATTCCATTAGATGGATAATGAAGTTCAAGGATAACTTCTCTGACTTCTTCAGAGGCTGGCATTTCTATCTCGCATTCCTGCCTTGTCTCCGGGGTGACTGCCTTTCTCATCGTCATTCTCATAAGCGGTTGCCTTTCTGAGTTCGGAATGTACGTATAGAAGAAGTATAACACATCTTAACCTATTTGTGAAGAAATTTGATTACATTCTGGGATTATATCAAGGATATCTGGTGCATCTGGAAACCTGTGTCGATTCGTTCAAAATCCCTTAGTAGCAACTTGGGTTAAAATTAGTCAAACAAAAAAATGAAATGTGTTATACTATTTCTAAGTCTGACAGACATATCAGTCAGCCTCCCCCCGCTAAAGCAGGGGCTTGTGCGAAGCGCATGCCGAGCGTTCACTCCACAAGTTAAACGGCTTTCTACAGTAAAATATCGCAGTCTCTTGGCGTGGCAGCCAGCACGATGTATCGGATGCTCCCCAAGTCTAATGCCTCTCGGATACTGTGATCTGGATGGGGAAACACACAACCCGTAAGGGAGATTACAAACAATGTTTGTTCCTGTAAAAAGTAAGTCCGGCAAGCCGTTAATGCCGACACGTCCGAACAAAGCAGGTATGCTTATCAAAAAAAGATTAGCAACGCCCTATTGGTCTAATGGTATCTTTTGTATTCGGTTGAATTATGATACAACAGACTATACGCAAGATATTGTTGTCGGTGTAGACCCTGGTAGCCAGAAAGAAGGCTTCACGGTAAAATCAGCGGCACACACTTACTTGAATGTGCAGGCAGATGCTCACAGCAAAGTGGGTAGGAAAGTAGCGAAGCGTCGGGAGTTGCGTAGAGGGAGACGGTCTCGGAAGTGTCCGAATCGTCCGAATAGAACGAATCGTCTTGCGAATAAAGCGCGTCCCTGCTGGCACGCGTGCGAGGTGGGATTGGAAACTTCGTATCCTTGAGTGGTTCTCGAAGATGTATCCTGTTACACATGTCTGTGTAG
>RKRO01000432.1 GCA_007571355.1 Candidatus Poribacteria bacterium
AAACCCACTCTTTTGGCATAATAATTAAACTATAGTTTCAAACAAATGTCGCAAACGTGTTGTATTTGGTTTGCGGAAATACGGACACCTTAATAGATCAGGAGATTTCCATGAAATTGATGAAGCGATTAACCTTCCTAGTACTCAGTTTAATTTTCAGTGTTTGCCTGCTTGCTGTCGCGCCTGTGCTTGCACAAGTCGAGTTGGACACAGTGACAGGACTTTGGCTCTTGGACGAAGGCAGCGGTGATCTTGCTACAGATTCTTCTAACAGTGGACTTGATGCAGCGATAGTTGGAAGCCCGACGTGGGTCAATGGCGTGTTCGGATCGGGGTTGGAGCTTAATGGTGTAGATTCTTATATTGAAGTGCCTGCACACGTGAATCCGACAGATGCGATCACCGTCTCCTTATGGGTTAAAAGTATGACAGAGACTTGGAATCAGCACGGTTGGATGGTTGAAAAACGGAATGCGTATATCATCCATCCGAATGGAGATACTAAAAACGTTTCTTGGCCGATTTGTAACAACGGCTGTTGGAACAAGCCCGGGGGGTGGCGCGATGGCGAAGTCGGACCAGACGACATCACCGATTGGCATCTTTACACGACAACGTTTGACAGTGCAACGGGTGAGTGGAATATCTATATTGATGGCGTGGCAGAGAGTTCAATGACAATCAATCAAGACCCGATTGACGCTGACGATGGACCGCTATTCATTGGCAGGGACACCTGTTGTGATGGTAGATTCGGGAATGCTGTCATTGACGAAATCGCTATTTTCAGTGTTGCGCTGACTGCTGATCAGATCCAGGCGATGATGGAAAAAGGGCTTTCTGCGATGCTTTTGACACCGGTTGAGCCCAAAGGCAAACTCTCCACGACTTGGGCGGATGTTAAAGATCAGTATTAATCTGTATTAGAACGAACGCAAAATCGGTGCGTTTGCTTGAAAATTGGAAGACAGGAAGAGTGGAAGTGTGGGGCATCCGACCCGCCTTCTGTTCTTCTATCTTTCGCTGAACTGAACCTATATAAGGAGATAAAATACATGTTCCTAAGAATATCAATGCTAATTTTGTTTATTGCGTGCCTCTTTGTTGCAATTCCTTTGGTGGAGGCACAACTTCCGTTAGAAGGTGTCGTGAGTTATTGGTCCTTTGATGACGGTACGGGTGCAGATATTTTGGGTGATAACGATGGCGAACTGATGGGGAATCCGAAATCTGTTGCAGGTAAAGTCGGAAAGGCACTTGAATTCGATGGCACAAATTCTGTCCATATTCCGGGCACCGCTTCATTAGACTTTGCTGGTGAAAAAGAGATGAGTGTTACTGTTTGGTTGAATGCGGACAGTGATAGTCCTGTAGAAGGTGTCGTCGCTGGGTGCTGTGGTACGATCGTCGCTCAACGAGATATGAGCGGTTGGGCATTGCGGTTCGATGGCAGGAATGCTGGTCAAGAGATGGAATTTATTGTTCAACCCGGTTGGCAAGGCGATGGCGGCTTTGGAGTGCCTACGTTTGACGCAGGGTCGTGGCATCACCTCGCTGGCGTTGTTGCTGACAAAGATATGTTGATTTACGTTGACGGTAAATTAGAGAAAGAAATGGGTTACAACGGTCCGATGTCTACGACTGGAACGGAAACGGAGATCGGGCATGCCGTTGACGGTGGTTTCATTGGTATCATTGATGAGGTTATGATTTACAATAAAGCGCTTTCAGCAGACGAGATCGAACAAATTTTTGAAGCGGAGGGGCTTCCAGTCGAACTGCGGGGCAAACTCGCGACACATTGGGGGGAGCTTAAAACTTCATTTTAAGCGTGTGTATCGCGAGCGCAGCTCGCCCTTACAAGTCTATAAAACAGGGATCGCGAGCGCAGCTCGCCCCTACAAGAATCTGAAAGTTGTAAAAGGAGCGTCTTGTTATTATGGAACCCGTAAAAGTTGGTGTGATTGGATGCGGTGTGATTGGCAGTCGGCATCTGAGTATCGCATCGGAAGCATCACACATTGCGTTAGTCGCAGCGGCAGATCTGATTGCGGACAATAGAGCCAGAGCTGCCGAACGTTTCAACCCGCCGAAAATGTATGACAACGATATTGATCTGCTCGACGATGCTGATGTCGAAGCGGTGGTACTTGCGTTTCCGACGCAGTATCGAACTGAGGTCGCCTTGCGTGCTTTTGAAAGAGGCAAGCATGTCTTGATTGAGAAACCGATTGCGATGAATGTTGCTGAGGTTGAACAACTTATCGCTGCGCGTGGTGATTTAATTTCGGGATGTTGTTCCTCGCGGAACCGTTTCAGTGCCGCCGCGCGACTTGCGACACAACTCATCACGACTGGCGGTTTGGGCGACCTGCGCAGTTTCTATTGTCGAGCCATCAGAGGTGCGGGGAAAGAACCCGACACGCCGCGCCCAGCTTGGCGGTTGACGAAGGCTCTCAACGGGGGCGGTATCCTCGTCAACTGGGGGTGCTACGATCTCGATTATCTGCTCGGTATTACGGGTTGGCAGCTCAAACCGCAGACGGTATTCGCGCAGACGTGGACGATACCACCGGTATTTGGATCGCATATTACACCGGGTTCCGATGCGGAAACGCACTACACTGCGCTCATCCGATGTGAAGGTGGTATTGTGCTCAGCGTGGAACGCGGTGAGTTCATGACGATGCACACACATCAAGGTTGGGAAATTATCGGCACGGAGGGTTCTCTTAAATTGTCCATGGGCGATGGAAAACCGGAAAGTGTTACTTATAATCGCACAACAACAGAAGGCGGTGTTGAATCAACATCTCTTACAGAAATAGGGAAGGCACCGGAATCACAACACAGCAATCCGCTCTCTGATTTTGCTGCGGGTATACGCGAAAACCGGCAACCGTTGACCAGTCTGGAAAACGCGCTTGTTTTACAAAAAATAACCGATGCTATCTACGCCTCTGCAGAAACAGGAAAGGCTGTGGAGATAACGGGATAAGGTTCTGCGGATGTGGTGGCGAGGTTTGTAGTGGAATATCCAAGCAAAACACCTCGCCAGCGGTTGTGTGGGCTGCCTTTAGACGAAGATTTTTTCCGCAACGACGTTAACGAAATTTTTACCCATGACCCGGTAGCCTTCTGCATCGGGGTGTAGGTCGTCTGGGAGCAAATGGACGAAGTCAGCACCGAAGACGCTTAATCCATCAACATAATGGATTTGTGTATCGCCGTGTGCTTGAAGTGCTTCGGCAGCGGCGTGTACTTCTTCGCGCATCCCTTTGAGATGGAATCCTACGGTGTTGGGATTTTCCTCTCTCGGTGGGCAGCAGATAGGGGACATCAGCACGATCGGTATATCTGGATGCTTCTCTCGGACAATCTGGACTGCGCCGATGATTGCTGGGCGGAATGCGCGGGGCCCCAAACTGGATGCGCCTTGGATGTTGATACCGAGGCACATTGAGATATAGTCAGCCGGTAGATCACGAATCATGCGCGCCACCATTGCATCGAGGTGGCATTGTCCCCCGTAGCCGAGGCAGGTGAGATTGAGCCCGTGTGTGCGTGCGACGACTGCTGGCCACGTCTGTGTTGGCGATGCGGCGGCGCGACACTGCGTGATGGAACTGCCGTAGGTGATCCAGCGCGGGCGTGTATCAGTGAACGCCTCCAAGGTTGCGCCGTCATCTACCGCCAAGCTGCGGAGTTGAAACTGTCCGAATTGCGGTAGCCACAATTCAATCAATTTCTCGCCATCTGCTAAGCCTGTGAAGGCAAAACTGTCCTTCTGTGCCAAATCAATAGAATCTATTTGTTCGCCATCACAACAGAGATCAAGTCTTCCGGTATCGTTTTGCGGTACGATATTTCCTGATATTTGTGTTGTATTGCTCCGAAAACTGATGCGTACGCCTGCGGGCATCGCGGAACGTTCAAGTAAAGGTTTCGGGAACAGCACATGTGATGGGTGCGGTGTGCGCCACGGCATGACCCAGTCTTCAGTTTTTTGCAGGGAGACTGCGCCCTGCCATGTCAATTGTGGTGCATCTGGTTTCAGTTGCATGGTCTATCTCCTCTGATTACATGACATCAATAACGGCGCGCAGCTGTCGGATGCCGTCTAACATATCTTCTGGTTGGCCCCAGTGTTCGATACTCGCTGCGCCGTTGAATCCATCGGCAACGAGTGTTTCGAGGATCTGTGCGTAACGTAATCCAGTGTCGCCGATCGGATCAAGGTTTTTCTCATGGTTCGGTTTGATATGCAGATGTCGTACGAGTCCCTTGATATGTGCATATCCGTCTGGATACGGATTTTCGCCGCAATGTAACCCGTTATTGACATCCCAACAGGAGGTGAGTGCGGGACTGTTGCCGAGTGCATCGATGACCGCCCGCGTCTCTGCGCAAGTCCCAGCGAGACATGCGCTTTCATTTTCAAAGCAGAGCGTAACGTTTGCCCTCTCTGCGACCGGGACAACAAGCGCGAGTTTTTCGACGATACGTTCCATATAGTCGTTAATATCGGGGCGCGGGGCCCCTTTCGTCCGGCGATTCGGATTCCAAAACGTAAACCCACGAATGATTTGAGTATCAAAAGCATGTGCAAGCGTGACCATGCGGTCAAAGTGTTTCCGGTGTTGATCATACTCCTGCGGATTATCAATTGCGCATTTGCCAAACGGCGATCCGATACTGGCAACGCGAACATTGTAGGCAGCCAGTACATCTTGAACGCGTTGGACATCGTCATCGTCAATTTCGGTTACGTGTTTGCCCCAAACACCGCCACGTATCTCGACGGTATTCGCGCCAGCCTCAACACCGAGTTTGATGGCTTCTTCAAAATCGGTTTTAGAAACCTCGTCAGCAAAAAAACAGACATCAATCATTTTTACCCCCTAAATCCCCCTTATCCGGGGGACTTTTGAAACCGTTGTGTAGGTTCTACAATTTCTTCAATTCAGTCAGAATCTGCTCGGAACTGACGCGCGTGTCAAACTTGACATCAAGGAATTTCCATGCAACGCGTCCGTCTGTATCAATAATATAGGTGGCCGGCCGCGCGATGCTCATGTTCCCTGTGTCCATAACATTATAGGCATCAATCGCTGCCCTCTTTTCATCCGAGAGCATGAGATATGTTATCCTGAGATTCTGCCTTGTTGGCCCTATAAGTGCTTGTAAATCGGCACTTATCGCAATTATTTCGGTGCCTTGTGCTTTAATAGCCTCATAACCTGTTTGCAACTCGCCGAGTTGCGTTTGACAGAAACCTCACGTGCCGGTCCGGTAGAAGACAATGACGAGTTTTTGCCCACTATAATCCGAAAGGCTATGGGTATTCCCGTCAGCGTCTGGCAGTGAGAATTCGGGTGCCTGTGCCCCAATAGGAAGTCCTTGTCCTTCAGGAAGCTGCTCAATTGTGTCTTCGGGTTGAACGATAGCTTGTGAGACCTGTTCAGACGTATCACAAGCCGGGAACAGGCAGCTGACGGCGGCTAACAGGATTGAAAGGTTTACGAAACGCCAACTGCCCGAAACAGGCGTTTTTCGTTTCGAGTTTATGAGGCAATTTGTTATTAATTTGGGTTCCATGTTTCACGCTGCCCTTCGTCGTTTTGTGTGTGCATCCAGTTTCGGACATCGCTGCGCATCCTTTCAAGCACCGGACGCATATTTGCATCAAAGGCTAAGTTGTTGAATTCATAGGGATCTACCGTTACGTCGTATAATTCTTCTACTGGATGGTGTTGTGTGAAATAAGCGATGCTATCCAAGTGTGGCGTTTGGATGTGTGGGTTTCCGTAGCAACCGAGGTACTCCCACCCATGGTCATCGGAAAGGTAGACAACGATATTCGGCTTCTTCAATGCCATGGATTAGTAGTCCTTAGCAGGTGGAAACGGCTTCGGTTTCTGGGGCTCTTCGATTTTTATCTCGACGGTTTCCGGTGGAAATTGTGTGCAGACCGCCCCGTCCTTCATCACCCATCGGAAGTTATGCCAGAAGCGTCTGCTTGTTTTGACGATTTCTGGATTGGTATAGACCCCTGCGACAGCAATCCGACTCTGCTCCGTTTTGTTGGGTGGACTATAATGCCAAAGGCTGCTGTGCCAGATGACGACATCTCCGGTGCCTAACGCAATGTGGCGTACGCCGTGCTTTTCTATCATCTTCTGAACGGTTTCACGTGGTAGTTCGCCGTGTATACTGTCGGGGTACAGGACGTGTTCAATGATTTCGGTTTTGTGGCTGCCGGGTATGAACTGCATGCATCCATTTTCGCGGGTTGCGGGTTCGAGGGGTGTCCAGAAGTTGAAAGGCTCCGTTTCGCCGTCGCGCCAGAGTCCGTTGTCTTGGTGCCAGGGGGTTGCGCTGCCGGTGCGTGCAGGTTTAAGGAAGCAGCTATTGAATTTCATAATAATGGTATCGCCGAGAAAATAGCGTGCGATGTTGAGTATTTCGGGGGAGGCATGTATGTTATGCCATATTAGGGGTGCCTGGACACAGAAGTTGCTGAGCTTACGGTAACGTGCGATGCGTCCTTGTGGCGAGTCGTCCATCGGGTCCATCGGATCGATATCAGCGAACTGCCCGGGATCAGGTAGCATAATATGGTTACGGATCACGCCGCGGAGCTGTGCAGCCAGGTCTTGTGAGATAATATTGCGAAGAATGAAGTAACCTTCGGTTTCATATTGTGCTTTTTGTGCAGCGGTTGGTTGCCATTGTTTCATCTAATCTTCGGGCAGGAAACCCAAGTATTTATGCTTGGGAGGAATGCCCACTCCTATAGTTAAAGTTAAGGCGTGTAAGTATCTTACAATCTACTATTTTCGCGTTTTGACAAAGACGCTTCCCTTCCAAAGAATATAGGGAAATACCTACTTTGCTAAAACCGCTAATACGCGTCAAACCATACTTAACATGCCTAACGAGTATATTCTTAACCAAACCATCGTCAACTGTGCCACCATACCGCGGACGCTTGCCACCTTTCTGCGGGTTCTGTCGGTGAAGTTCGCGTCTAACAACCGGTATCGGAAAAATACAGAATATATTGGTATTATCAGGAACGCTACACCCACCAATCGTATGATACGCCAAACACCACGAATCTACACAATGCGCCTCAAAAATATCAGAGAGCTTCTTAGACGATTTTTTCAGACTGAGGCGATCTCGTATCTCTTTCGTCTGCCACCCTTGTAAAGTCAGCAACTCCCAACGCTTTTCTATTTCAGCATAGAACCACTGTTTCCCAACTTCAAGAGGACTAAAAGAGACATTCCACTTTTTCGCACCTTCTATCGTCCGGGATTTGATGTCCTCAACACATACATGAGTTATCGGGTAGAGTTTCGATAGCCAATCAAGGATTCGAAGTTTCCAGTCCCAACGAGCACGTGTGCCCGCAGGAATACGCTCCTTGTTCGTCAAACGATTGGTTCTATTTTTTCGGTTCGGACACTTCCGAGAACGCCTACTTCTCCGCAACACACGACGCTTTTCAACTTTCTTACCGACCTTACTGTGAGCGTCTGCCTGAACATTCAAGTAAGTATGCGTCTCTGATTTGACAGTGAAACCT
>RKRO01000440.1 GCA_007571355.1 Candidatus Poribacteria bacterium
TGCATCGTTTGCTATGACGGAGCGTGAACGGGACAAAAAAGTGTGGGACATCTCTGGTATCAGCAGCGGCATCTATATCTATGTGCTTTCGTCGGAAACAGATCGGCGCGTGGGCAAACTCTCCGTTATCCGGTAAGCGTTTGTGGGAAAGTTTTCGGTTTATAGTAGAGTCGAAAATAGTTTTACATTTTCTGCTATTTATGTTAGACTTCATGCTTATGAGATATTCAACGGCTTTACGCAAACGCGTGCTGGATTTCATTGCGAAAGGCGGCAGTAAAGCCGAGGCAGAGCGAACCTTCGGGGTCTCAAGACGCACCATCTATAACTATTTAGCAGCCGAAAACCCTTTTGCATATCAGAAGCCCGGCTCCAAAGGGCCCCGCGTCCTCGATGATGATGAACTTGAGAAACATGTCGCTGATTTTCCAGATAAGACCCTCGTAGAACGTGCCGAACACTTCGGTGTTTCTAAGGGGTGTATCTCTTATGCGTTTGCGAAACGCAACATTACGCGAAAAAAAAGACGCTGACCTATCCACAGCAATGCCCGGAAAAACGGCGTGCCTACCTTGAGGCTTTCGCTCTTGAAGTTGAAGGGGCAGGGAAAACGCCTGTTTATGTGGATGAGAGCGGTTTTCCAAACGCCGATGTCCGCCGGTATGCTTATGCCCCGAAGGGTCTGCGAGTTGCAGATAAAATATCAGGTTCACACCGGTATACTGCCACATCTTTGATCGCTGCCCGTATGGACGGTCGTTTTACGGCTCCCGTTCTTTTTGAGGGTGCTTCCGATGCGGTTGTTTTCAATGCGTGGCTGGATCGGATGTTATGTCCACTGCTCAATGCCAAGCACGTTGTGATTATGGATAATGCGTCTTTTCACAAGGGTTCGGAGACGGCTCGTCTGATTGCTCGGACGGGTGCGAGTTTGCTGTTTTTACCGCCGTATGCCCCCGAGTTGAACCCGATTGAGAGGGATTTCGCCAATCTTAAGCGAAGCCGCCAATACACCCCTGAACTTTCTATCGACCAAATCGTAAAAATGTATACGTAATTATCGATTCTACTATAATAATGATGCGGACTGCGATGCTCATACCGTCAAGGTCTTGGAACAGGCGCGGTCTCTGATGGATGTTGTGCCACTCCGCGAACAACAGGTGCGTTTGAATGCCCTGAAATCTATGGGTGTGCTCTGGCGACGGGTTTCAAAAACGGATGGGCAGGCGGAGCGTCCGCTGTTTTCCGTCGGTTTCCAGCACCACGCTTTTGTGTGTGATGGAGACCACTTTTGTGTGATCGTCAAGTTTCTCACCGGGGAAACGATGTATATGGTGTTTCCTGTGGTGGATTGGAGGATGGCACGCGGGGGCGTGTGAACCCCCCTGCCCACCTTCTCAGAGGGTAAATGAGTGTGCCGATCAAACGATAGGATTCTATAGGGCGCGTCTCACGCCACCCTAACGGGCGAAATAAGTTATTGTCAATGATGGTGCGGTAGACATCGCTCGGTTGAAACGCTTGTCCGGTGTCTCTCTCCGGTGCTGCGGTTCTCTGCACGGAAACCTCTTTGTGAACGCTTGTGACAGGCGCGGCGGTCTCCGCCTTCGCATTCAAAGAACGATACACAAGGAAAAGGATAAGGAAGAGAAACGCGCCTGCTATCCAAAGACAACAGGCGCGTCTCAAAAAAGGGGTTAAAAGTGAAAAACATCAAACGCTATGGACTCATATGAAAGCCATCAGTGTTCACATAGCAACTGCCCTCGGCATTCGTGCAGGGGTGGTACGTCACACCGCATAGGGTGCAAGTCACGGTTTCCGTGCTGCCACACCAGCATTCTGAACTGTCATCATCCTCATCTTCGTCATCGCCATCATCGGGCGAATCACTCGGCGGATCGCTCAGGACTGAAGAACACCAACCGTCCGGCGACGACGAACAACTGGTGTAAGTATCACAGGTATCAAATTTCTCACCACAGTAGTAGCAGTCGTAATAATTCGCACCACCGCAGGACTCGCAGAGATTACACCATAAACACCCATCCGTGCACTCTTCACAACCGCTCGACGACTCGTCGTCATCGTTCTCATCGCCATCATCGGGTGAATCACTCGGAGAATCACCTCGGAGAATCACTGGGCGGGGCACTCGGGGCATTCCCTGGATTCTCAACCGGCGACTCGGAAGGCGGATCACTACTCTGATCAGGCAACGAAAATATCGGCGCAGGATCCGATGTTTTCTGACGATCCTTCCAATCAGACGGTGCCCAGTCCGCATGAACATGCTTCGACGTAGAATAGACATCTGTATAACGCGCACCCGCCGACTCCGCTGCCTCTGTCATATCTTCCCGGTCCGCGTCGGTGTTCCGTTTATCGCCGTCAATATCAAGGAGTTTACCTCCAGCCAGTGCTCTCCCCCTGACATCCATCGCATACCCATACATGTGAGAACTCAGCGACGCTTTTGAACCCGCATGCTCGAAGTTGTGATGCGGATGCCGAAAACCACTCGTCACAACAAAATCGCTCACCAAAAACGTATCAACGTTGGCACCCTTCAGTTTATTAATTTCATCGACCCATTTTTGATGGTTGCTGCTCAGCAGATAGTTGAGCATGATCTGATAGTGACCGAAGTCATAAGTGTCTTGGCTCTGCCACCGAGAATCACTGCGCTCAGGGATCGGTTTATTGTAATCAACATACTCCTGACGCACACGGTCTATTTGGTCCGCCTTCAACACCAACGTCGTTTCAACAGATTGACCATCTTCCGTAGATGCCGTGAACTTCAACGAGAACCCCAACTTCGTGCCATCCCGATGCCGAGGCACACGTAGCAACCGATCATCATCGCTATGGCTACACGACGTGTTCCGACTAAACGTCGGAACGTTGATCGTTCCGACGACATTGAATGACGTACCCGGGGTTAACTTCGAGGGATGTTGGCCCGACCAATTTGTACTCACGGACGCGGTATTCAGCGACAGACTCGACGGATCCCCATCCATCACACTCCAGGAGACCGTCGAGGGATCAATCGGTGAGACGCTATCCCCCTGATTGCCATTATACCCCACGGACGCTGTAAAACGACACGTTGTCTCTGTAGACGTAATAAACGAATTCGGAGCCGTATTACTGCTGTCACTGCTCTTTTGACTTCTACCGATCTGCCACTCCTTGAACGTCACAGACGGCTTCCCTAAGGGACCAGAACCCGAATCTGATTGCATCTGGGTCACAGGATAGACAGGGGCACCCATAAACACAAAAAAAATAAAAATAAAAAACTTTTCAGTCTCATCAAAATAGACTCCTTTATTGAAGAAGAGAAAGGGCTTCGCGGGCACGTATAATTGTACTCCGGCCATAACGTTCATTATTTTTATCGGCAGCGATCTCTTGAAACTTTGGGATAATGATGTGGTCTAAAATGCCACCGAGATCGTCGCGATACCGCACGCCAATACGACTCAAAGAATCAAATACTCCCGAACCAACATAAATCCAAGCTGATCCCTTTGTATCTTCCCTTTCCAAGTAAGGCAGGATGTATGGCACGGCGGGGGGACCAATCGCTTCTAACGTATCAAACATCACCCGTCCCTTTGTTCCGCCGTCGCACATGATGGCGATTAAAGCCTCCGCAGCGCGCGGATCGTTTTGTTCACAGAGCTCTTCAATCAGCAGCTGGCGTGCATCACCGTCATTGTGATCTATCGGATAAGATGCTGGCAGGAGTTCGGCGATGAGTTGTGTGGCGCGAGGTGAGTGGACACCGCCCCAGGCATACGGATTATTTTTGATGTATTCCAACCTTTGATACGCGGCTTCAACGGGGTCTCCATTCGGATCCGCGGCAGGGAAATCGGGGGTTGTCGTAGCATCTGCGGGAATGCTATGGGGTGCCTCGTGAAAGGTGCCATCCGCATGGGTATGTCCGCCTTGTTGCGGTTGTTCCGCTTCCTCAACAACAGGCGTTTCTGTTTTCGGTTTTTCCGTCGGTTTCGCTAAGGGTTCTACCGGTGTGTACGTCACAATCGGTTCGGGTGGCGGTTGTATCGCCAGCAGGTAAATCCCCACGCCCACAATCGCCACAAGGCACACCGACAGCGGTAGCCAGTATTTGCGTAAAAACATGTTTCGCTCCTTTATTTCACCACTTCTGCACCGAACCCCGCATCTGCTAACGCAGCGATCAGCACAGCACTTTTAACGTTACTTTTCACAACAACTTTTCTGTCTAAAACCGAGACCGAGACAATCTCCAATTCTCCTTCAATAGCCTCAAGTGCAGACCGCACCTTTTGGGCACAGCCCCCTCAGTCCATTCCTTTTACACTTAACACCATCACTTCTGGCGTGGGCGCGCACCCGATATAAAGCACACAGGCGAGTAAGAACAACACAAACGATAAACGGATTAGGGCTTCCATGCCAGCACCTCCCCCATCTCACACGCGGTGTGTAGCAACGGCCGCGCCTTTTCACAATCGGGCGGTTTCACATCACGGATGCACGGTGTGCGCGGGGAACACTCGGACATCGCTGCTCGCGCGCGGTAGGCGAACATCACCGGACACGGCGAGCAGCCCACACAACAAAACAATCAAAAACAACGATCGGAACACCTATGCACTCCTTAAACGGTTGAGCCCAGCTGTCGGAGGTATGCAACAGCGAAAAAGAAGCCGCGGCAATTCTCCCTCAGTGAACTACAGGCCTATAGCATATAACAAAAACGGCTGTCGTGCAACACAAAAAACCCGCTATGCAGTGCCTTGTCTGGGACAAAGACAGCATGCGGGAACGAAAGGTTTCCAGAGTTAGATGAACCTTGTGAAGTAAAATACTTAACGCTTGTGAAGTGGGGGCGGGGGCAAGGGCCACAACAAGACAAGGGCAGGCACGCGACACGCCGCAGACGCAAAAATACCTACCGACGCACTTACGCAAACTTCCCCTGAAGAACCTAAAAATCTGATGCCCATTCCCATGACTCCATTAATATAGACCTAAGTTGATAGATCGGGCTACAACCCCTTCTACAAGCACTTTCTCGGGAAAACCGAGACTTATAGCATTAATTATACGCATGCAAAAAGGGTTTGTCAAGTTAAAATTCAAAAAAATGGGGTTTTTCTTGAGGGTTCAGGAAGTTTTCGTTTGTTTTTACGGTGTATCATCACTTAGCCGAAACCCCTCGTTCGCGGTATTGCTACTGGTTCGTATGCAAATGGACAAAGGAGGGCTTGAGCTTGAATACGTTACGGATCGCTGCTGCCACTTTTTTTCGATCGTTGGCTGCGAGTGCGGCTTCCGCGAGATGATAGTGCGGTTCAACAGCATCACTCTGAAGATCAATAGCATGTTCTAAAACTTTCATCGCCTTGTTCACCTGTCCGCGCTTCGATAATATCCGACCCAAGGTGTTATGATAAGCGGCAACATCAGGATTCAGTGTGACGGCTGTATACGCTAACGCTTCAGCGAGTCTGAGTCTTTGGGAAGTCTTCAACTCTTCAAGTCCGGCTGTTAATGGATGCTGGTAATTGTCTATATAGAGGCGTGCAAGATTGTTATATGCCTCACCATATTTGGGTGCAAGACGTATTGCTTGCTCGTAAATGTGTTCTGCATCTAAGACGCGCCCAAGTTTCGCGTAGGCAGCACCGAGAATATTATAGGTTTCATAGTCCTGGGTCGTACCCTTTCCAATGGACGTGAGCGGATGGGCACCGGTAAGCGATCCTTCTGCGGTAGCGGCAGTGGATGCTGCTTGTTCTTTTCGTGCTTTTAAAAACGATTCATACGCTTCAATAGCGAGTGCGTATTGCCCCTCCATGAAATATGCGAATCCGAGTTTCCTATAGGAATCGAGCGGTAGAGATCCAAGGGTTTTGCCGAGTTCATAGGCACTAATGGCTTTTCTGTAATATCCTTCTTGAATGTAAAAATCGCCTTCTGCTAAGGAACGTTTTACCAATTCCGGCAATTCATCAGTGTTGACTCCGATACGCGAAAGTGGAGACGTTTCTGCTCTGAAGTGTTTTTGGTGTTGGGTGAAACCGACAACAGCAGCGATAAGAACTCCCCACAAGATTAGATAGACGCGCGTCCGAGATAGCCATTGTTTAGAGAGATATTTGCTCGGATGTAGCAGTGCAAGGAATAGATTGGTACGTGCTGGTTCAATCGCTGTTCCCTTTGGATGATACGGTACAGTGGCGGCATTCGGTGCCAACATAGGTAGGCTTACAGAGGAACCCGCAAGTCGAGGAGATCGCGCGATCGCATCGGATAAATCCTTTATATCCGTATCGTCTTCGCGGCGTGGCGATTCCGTATCAAGCGTCTCCGTTTCATCCGCGATACCTTCATCGGATTCGTCAGCAAGTTGCGTATCTTCTTCGTCAACGTATCGCGTATCACCTGCCGAAGCACCTATATCCTCTGCGTTTTTTACCGTACTTTCATCCGAGTCATCAGGTAGATTTGTGAATGTTCTTGTTGGCTCTATAGGTTCGGTGTCACCGGTAGCCTCAGTGGAATCGTCACGGTGCTGGGTGTCACCTACTGTATCCGTTTGTGTTTTAGGCGCGGTTAAAGTCTCATCATCTGGATCGACAGGTGCGGGGGGTGATGTCAACGCTATAAAAACGCGCGGCTGTTGGTCGTTGGTGGTTTCATCTGGTTCGGTTTCTGCTACAGTCGGCTTGCTAAATGTATCTGCTTCAGGAGATTGCTGGTTGTGAGATGGTGAAGCATCTTCTGCCGATGTTTGACTCGGTTCTGTTCTTTCTTTCTGTTTGGTGGCTCGCGGCTTCTTAAATAGTGTACGCAGTAAATTTTTACTGACATCCAAATCTTCATCGGCATCATCTGCCGGTTCAGGATCCGGGACCTCTGATGATGTAGCGGCGATGCCATCGGGGTACCGTTCTTGGATTCGGGAAATACTTTTTTTGATCTCTATCCGCGTGAGCATAGAATCGACGGTAAGAAGTGGTTCGAGCAGAGGCAGGTCGTTTGGTGTCCCCAATTCACCGATCGCTTCAAGCATTGCCCAGAGTGTTAAATCTTTTGACTCCGCTTGCAAAGCGCGGAGCAGCGGTGGGGTCGCGCTTGTAGCGTTCAAGTTTTGAAGTGCTTTTGCCGCTTCGCGCCGTATCAGTGAATCCGAATCGGCAAGTGCCTCAACTAAGAATTTTATGCCTCCTGAGTCACCTTGCGCGACAAGACCGGCGATGGCGTTGCTACGAACAATGCTCGGCTGCGTTGTATCTGTTAAAATCTGGAGGTGATGATCAAAAGATGACATATATGTTGCAGTGGTGTAGTAGATACATTTAGAAAGCCATTACTATTAAGACATTCTGACTCTTAATAAAACGATTTTTACGGAAATATGGTTTCAAATGTTGCAAACGCGGTATCAATTGCATCCGACATCACCGAATCCTTCACACCATAAAACTGTAAACGACACTTGAATACCACTTGACATATTCCAGAAAAGTCTGTATCATGGAATATATCTTTTGAAACACATCGGA
>RKRO01000482.1 GCA_007571355.1 Candidatus Poribacteria bacterium
TCGGTTACGGACATCCGCGCAGCTACGAGGGAACACCGGATGTGCTTTATCAAAACAACGGCGACGGCACATTTACCAATATCGCAGAGACGGCAGGGATCATAAACCCGACTGAAGGGAGAGGCATGGCAGCTGTCGCCTGTGACTACGATAATGATGGGTCCCCAGATATTTACGTCACTAATGATACCAACCGTAATTTTTTATATCGAAACAACGGGGATGGAACATTTACCGACGAGAGCCTGTTCATCGGTGTCGGTTACGATGAAAGTGGCACCGCAGAAGGCTCTATGGGCGTAGATTGCGGTGATTACAACGGCGACGGATGGCTCGACTTGATTGTTGCGAATTCTGAGAAAGCGACCCTCTATAAGAATGAGGAAGGCCTTCTTTTTATAGATGCAACGGCGGCGAGCGGATTAAGACAACCGACTTTACCCTTCGTCGGTTTTAGCCCGCTCTTTCTGGATTACGATAACGACGGAGACCTCGACCTATTCTGTGCCAATGGGCACCCACAGGATGTCATCGAAAGCTTGATGGATCACGAAACCTACGCACAACGCGACCAGATATTTGAAAACCGTGGCAATGGTACCTACACAGATATATCAGAAACTGCAGGTACCTATTTCAGAGCGGCATTCGTCGGCAGAGCCGCTGCAACCGCGGACTACGACAACGACGGTGATACCGATATTGTCGTCATGAATTCCAGTCAGCGCGCCGTTTTGCTTCGTAACGACAACGTGAACGCAAAGAATTGGATCGGTATTAAACTCATCGGCAAACGAAGTAACCGAGACGGAATTGGCGCGAAAGTTACAGTTGTAGCAGAGGGGAAGACGCAGATAAAAACCGTGAAGAGCGGGTCAAGTTATGCATCAGGCAGCGACACAAAATTGCTGTTCGGTTTAGGAGAGAGCCAACATATTGAACAGATTACCGTTGTGTGGCAAGGCGGTGCAACACAAGCGTTGAAAGATATTTCTATCAATCAGAATTTAACGATTGTAGAGTCCGAAGAGTAATGCCAACGTGCGTAAAACAGTAGTGGACAACAAAAAGCCCCGTATCCGAGGCCGGGTACGGGGCTTTCCTTAACGCTAAGAACTATTGTCGCTTAATGTCTGCCCACTGTGTTGCCAGTTTACCTTTCGGTTCAACCGGCGTGAGGATATCCAAGAAGCGGTTATCCAACGTTGGCGCGATGAGCAGGTCATCGTCTGTTGCTTCAAAGCGGAGGTTGACATAATCTCCGCCACCGGATTCACCGCATTTGAAGTGCAAGTAGTTTTCACCCTTCTGGAGTTGGATCTCTGTAGGTGTTGTAACCGCTTGTACACCGCCTGTCCAGTCGGGGATATCGTACACCATATCACCATTGAGCCAGATCTGTGCGTGATCATCGTGTGCTGGATGCATCGTAGTTGTCCGGTCATCAGGTGAAATGATAGCGATGATACCGTGCCAAGTGACGTTGTTTACATCCGCAAACCCGTGACTTGAGGAAATGTTGTTCTGATCTTCGATATCAAGTGTAATAACAGACCAACCGAGTAAAGCCCTGTTCGACACGGATTTGACAACGAAATTCGCTGTTTTTCCCGCGCCCTCGCGTGTCGAAACGGAAGCGTTTGTAATAGCCCCTCCGGTGCCCTCGTCAAGATAGTCAGTTCCTGCAGAGACCCCGAAACCGCCGGTTTCTGTTACCAAGTCAAGTCCCCACCATTTTTCAATCCAAGTATCACCTGCCGGTTGCCAATTTTGTGCAAGTGCCACCGGCGAGATCATGACCACAAAGGCAAGTGTGATAAAGATTGCGAATTTTTTCATAGCTATGAAATCTCCTTCTTCAATATACTTTTCAGTTGAATAATAAACACAAGGTTTCAGGCTTTGAATAAGAAGCGCGCTTTCCAAAACCGTATCACCTCGCAGCATTTATTTTCGGTGATAGCAGTACTGCAATGCAAATCACGTATTTAAGTGCTGACATACCACCGGTAAACCGATGTGGGTTTCTGCCAGCAGTACAATTCCGTAGGCCTTCACGATGTTGTATACGGCACCGCGAGGCAACAGGAGCATACACTTTGGTAAATTATAACACTTTTTAGGTATAATTTCAAGAAAAAAGTGTAGCGTCTACAGAATTCTTAAAAATGTATCAGAAAGAGACAAATTTGTCAAGTTTAATTTGAACAACACCGTTTTTAGTGATACAATAAGAGACAGTGTATTATCAATCATTTAATTTCTTGGGATGCTCCCCGAAGATGACACGGTTTTATGCATCCGCCTTTGCAGGCGGGGGCCCCAGTTAAGTTCCATAAAGCGGAGAAAATATTATGAACCGTTCTCAAAGGCGAAATCGCTCTATACGCGCCCTACTTTTTGCAGGCGTTATCCATCTCTGCTTCGCTATCGGATTTATGTTCTCATTTTACATCCAAAGACCGGCGGCGGTCGAAGACGTGATCGCGATAGATTTGATAAAACCGAAAGACGCACCGAAAAAGCCCCGTAAACTCAAACCGCTGCCCTCTAAGCCGTTACGAGTACCACAACAGACCGACCCGTCTACTGAATCAAGCCAACGATACTTGGACTTGGCTGCCTCGGCGAATTTAATCAATGAAACCGTCCGGCAATCGGAGGTAGAACTTCTACACAGTGCGACGCAATCTGTGTCAGATACGGAGACCGCACTTCCGGACGTGATGACAGAAGCGCGCCCCTTCAATAGTCGCACCACACCCATCCATGAAGCGGTAGCGAGTCCCTTCCAGACCAGCGCAGGCGAAGGTGTTGAGAGTGTACGCCAACGCGTAAAAGGGGACGGCGGAACCGGATTTCATAAACTTGAATCGACAGGCACTGCTGAAATCGGACCTATCGGCGATGGCAAAGGAGATAGCAACGGCGATGGCGACGGCAAAGGAGATGGCACAAATCCGTTTGCCGAAGCCCTCGAAAACATCGCCAACCACATCATCGCCACACGAGAATTGGACAAGGTAAATGTTGTTTTTGTTGTCGATACAAGCGCGAGTATGCGCGATAACATTCAGCAGGTCGCAGCGAACCTCTATAGCCTCACAGATGCATTTGATCTCGTCAACCTCGAATATCACCTCGGTATGTCCGAATTCAGTGTACGACACGCCGGACAAAATCTTGAAATCCGTACCTTGTTACCTGATGTCGGCATGCTTCGCAGACGGATGCAACAAGTCACGCTCAGCGGCAATGAACACGCGCTTGACGCTTTGTTAGACACACTTCATCGAATCGATTTTCACGCTGACGCGGATAAGTTTATCATCCTCGTAACCGACGAACCCGCAACGACTGCTTTTAGCAGGCTTAAAGAAAACGCTTCTAAACAGACCCGAGAGAAAGTCGTTAAGGAGTACCAACTTCAGGAGATCCGTGTTAACGTTCTCGGCTACCCCGAACAATTTCAACAAGAATTAGCCGAACTGACAGGCGGATTGTGGCAGCAAATTCCGGGAGACTTCAGCGGTGCCACCTCGCTTCCGAGTACGCGCGCCGGCAACAGCGCATTTATTAAAGTCTTTCGGGATATCGTTACCGACATTCGTCGAAGCGGCGGTCAATTGCTATTCAGTATGGAATCCCAATTTGAGGTTGAACTCGAAGACGGTGATATACCAGCAAAGAAATTGGAGCAAGAATTCAAACGGAACGGTGTCACCCTGTCCATGGGCGGGAGCCTGTTTAATAGTGCTAAAGTCTGGGAAAAAGAGAAAGGCGATCTGTGGGTGATTACGGACTACGCAAGCAATCACACCTACACGATCCGTAAAGCAGGGGACACGTTAAATGTTTATGCGGGTATCTATCCTGAAAGTTGGAATCTCTCTGAGAACCTTACAGCACTGACGCAACAGCGCGGGAACAGATGGCTTATCAACGACCAGAGAGGCAATCGTATGTACACCGTCCGTAACGAAAAAGATCGCTTGAACGTCTACGCCGGTGGAACACCAGGTGCATCGCCTGAAAAAGGGTTTGGGACTGTCGTAGACATCGTCGTGATGCTCGATTATAGCCGAAGTATGGGTGGAAAATCCGAAGCCATCATGCTCGGTTTAAGCACACTCATCGGCAGGTTAGACATTCTGCCCATCAAATATCGGATCGGTCTTATCCGTTTCGCAGAGGCTAAAGATGCCATCAAGGTGATTAACGGTGCTGTCGTCACGCAGATGCCATTGAACGAATCCATGTTGAAAAGTTATATGGAAGACCCCTTCGGTGGCGATGAACACCTTATTGATGCGATTGTGGAGGGGCTTCCAAAGGTGAAGTTCAGTCCTTTTGCAAGCCGATTCTTGTTGATCCTGACAGACGAACCGACGACCGGGAAATATCCGCCTGAGCGTGCGCTCAGCGTGTGTCAATCGTTAGGTGTCCGTGCTTATGTGATCGGTCATCCGAGTCAAAAAGATTTTCAGAAAACCCTCGCCGAACAAACGGGTGGGATCTTTTTCACAATGCTGAAGCATCTAAGCAAAACCTATCCGAATCAATAGTTATTATAGTAAAGCCCCGAATTATTGAAACACATCAAACCGGAGCGATGCTCCTCTGATTCCCCCCTGATAAGGGGGGAGGGGGGTTGTCTTCCTAAAAGTGTGCATTGATTTTCGGATTTTACTATCGTTTACTTCACAGTGAGAATACGCTACACTTTCAGGGAATTAGTTTTCAGTACTCAGTCAACAACTTGTGACTGGAATGCCTGTTGATACTGGGACAACTCTCTTTTACTGAAAACTGAGGCGTGTTAACTGACAACTATCAACCGAAAGGAATAACAATGTCAACAACTTCTACAAGTACACAACAACACCGAGAAATGGCAACCGAAGAAGGCCCTGTTGCTGTCGCGATCGTTACCGTCAGTGATACCCGTACGCCGGAAACAGACAAAAACGCTGCGTTCCTACGCGAGCAACTCGCCGCAGACGGAAACAGTGTCACCGCCTATCAAATCATAAAAGATGAACCCGATCAAGTGGCAACAGTGTTAGATAAAATGGCGGAAAGCGATGCACAGGTTATCCTATTCAACGGGGGCACCGGGATCGCTCCACGCGACACTACCTTTGACATTCTGAATCGCAAATTAGAAAAGACATTGCCCGGATTCGGAGAGCTCTTTCGGATGTTCAGTTATGATCAAGTTGGCGCAGCAGCGATGCTATCGAGAGCAACAGCGGGGGTCTATCGTGGAAAGGTCGTTATCTCGACACCAGGCTCAACCGCGGCTGTACAACTTGCATGGGAAAAATTGATCGGACCCGAATTGCAACATCTTGCATGGGAAGTCGGACGGTAAAATAGTTGTCAGTTATCGGTTCGGTTTTTCTGCGAAAAACCTTTCAGTTTTCAGTTAAAGAGGGGCTGATTTAATCAAAAAATCTCTTGGCACCGAAAACTGACAACGACTCTGCTGGCTGTCGATAGTCGACAGCCCATCACAGAACCTCGCGCGTAAAGGTATACACATGCCGCAACCACGATGCGTAATAAAACCCGTTCGCATAACAAAAATAGAGCAACTTCAACCCAACGATACCGATTAAACAAGCAATCAACACCGCAAGGAGCCCAAAATCCCAGACTCCCATTTTTAGTTTCCGGAGAGAAGTACGTCGCGCTGCTGCCTCTGGAGAGAACCCGCGACTCTCAACGGAATCACCCAGATGCGTCGCGTGCCGTATATTCCCCACCAGTATCGGACGAAAACTATTGATAACTCCACGACACGTCGCGAATAGGTTAAGTCGGAGATAGCGGCAACCTCTCAACCGCTGTGATCGAAACACAGTGGATGCCTCGTTCGCAATCACTGGAATGAAATGCAGTGCAGTCGTCACCATGAAAGCGAGCGTTGCTGGCACACGCAACTGCGACAGTGCAAGAAGTATATCCCGCGGCTGCGTCGTCCAGATGATGAAACATCCGATCACGAGCGTTGTGTTGAAACGGAGTGATTGGATGATCCCGTGAAACAGCCCTTCCCGATAGACGCGGATCCCCTCTGTCATCTTCCCAAGAAGCGGAAAATCCGGTGCTACGAGCGTAAACAGCACAGTACGCGGAAATTCGTTATAAAAGATTGCTTGGCTGTAAATGAGTCCCCACGTCGTAAAAAAGAGGAACGCGCACAGCAAACCGATCTGCCGCCACGTCGGCCTCGAGAGCGCGACCAGTGTGAGGCTCCCGAGGAAACAGACGAGCAACGCCGTCGGACTGTCCAATAGAATAACGAGACACCCAGCGACCAGCATCGTCACTATTTTTGTGCGAGGTTCGAGTTTGGTATCGTGCATTATTTGTGCAATTCTTTGGTGAAATTAACTTCAAGAAGATACGCATAAAGTATCCTGACATAATAGAGTATATCACATTTTTCTTTTTTTGTGAGATAAGGTTTGATATGAGCCGCAAATTCTGCTATACTATGTAAAAGTGAGATTAACAATTTTTTTCATAGAATAGAGAGGTAAAAAATTATGGCAAGAATAGTTGCTAATCCGGGAATCCTCGGAGGAAAACCGATTGTCGAAGGTACACGCCTTAGCGTTGAACATATATTGGGATTATTGGCAAGCGGCATGTCGAATCAAGAGATCATTGCAGACTATCCAGAACTAAGTGAAGGAAGCATCCGGGCGGTCCTCGCCTATGCTGCACGCGCACTCCAGAACGAAATAATCATTGATGTTGTCTCTTCCCGTGATGGAGCTTCTTAACAATGCTGCCTCCTCTCTTTGCTGATGCAAATATCTCTATTGCTATTGTTCGGTTCCTGCGGTTGCAAGGGGCTGATGTGATATCCGCTCGTGAAGAGGGGTGGCACCACTACGAGGATGAGGACATTCTCGCTAATGCGCATGCCATGCGTAGATTTGTTTTAACACATGACTCCGATTTCGGGAAGCTAGCTATCCATCTCAAGCATCCCATTACTGGAATTATCCATCTGCGGCCCGGTGGTCGTCCGGCGGCTGAAGTTATTGCAGATTTACAAGAACTCCTCAAAATGCAGGTAGATTGGACACCACCGATGATCGCCGTTTACCAATCCGGACGCGTGCGAATCCGCCGGCTTTAGCGGGCACAGAATTTCGCTGTCCCCTTAATCGCGAATTCAATCAATTTTAAAGCACACTTGGCAATGATTTCTTCGGTTTTGCATTTCCTCTTGACGTGTTTTCGAAAATTTGTTATCCTACCCCTATGCCGCAACTCAACCTCAAACCCAGCCACAAGGCAATCCACAACTACTACGCCACACTGCAGCAATACGACCAGCACGCTGTCACACACGAAGGTGCAGTCAGCAACCCGTTCGCTTTCTTACTGGATAGCTGCGCAAAACAGGTGAACGCCACACTCATCCCACAATATGGGATGCACACCCCAAAGGGAAACCGGATCGTCATTGATGGCGTGATCCTCGACGCATACGGACTCCCCTTCGCCTATTGGGAAGCAAAGGATATAGATGAC
>RKRO01000578.1 GCA_007571355.1 Candidatus Poribacteria bacterium
GGAGAAACGAGATGAATATCTACGTTGGCAACGTGCCTTACGCCGCCACGGAAGAAGACCTCGAAACGCTTTTTGGTGAGCATGGGCCAGTTGCTACCGCTACGATTATCCGTGACCGGTATGATGGTCGCTCCAAAGGGTTTGGATTCGTTGAGATGGAAAACCAAGAGGATGGCGAGCGAGCAATAGAAGCGTTGGATGGTCAAGATATGATGGGACGTCCCCTGAAAGTCAACCCCGCGCGCCCTCGCACAGAACGCCGGGAGCCTCGTCGATACGACGACAGAGACATGGAAATGTAGATTGTTTCCTGTTGGCTTTGGTGCTACTGCGCTTGCATGAATCTCTGAAGTAGGAAAGAAAACGCAGCAAAGGATGAAATATCTTTTGCTGTTAACAAGTTTGCCTCGGTTCGGGATCTGTGTTACGAAACAGTTCTCAAATCGAGGCTTATTTGTGCAAACCGGATACGATGTTGGCGTATCAATTCCATGCTCAGATGCTCACGCCGACTGCTTTACGGACCTTCGCCATAATCGGGGACGCGATGGCACGCGCCTTTTCCGCGCCTTTTTCAAGGATTTTATCCAACGCGTCTGGGTCGTTCAGCAAGGCGTTATAGCGGTCCCGTTTGTCGGCAAAAGTTGCTTCTAGTAATTCAAACAATTCCTGCTTCATTGCACCGTACGCGAGCCCACCCTCAAGATAGAGTGCCCGCTTCGCAGCAACGGCATCCGCATTCGCAAAGTGACGGTAGATCGCAAAAATATGGCAATCCTCTGGGTCTTTCGGGTCTTCCGGACGCTTCGAGTCGGTTACAATACGTTTAACAGGTTTTAGCACTTGGTTCGGCGGCGCGAAGATCGGGATGACGTTATTATAACTTTTACTCATCTTTCTGCCGTCGATACCGGGAATGGTCATGACCTCTTCTCGGATCAGGGCTTCAGGAATTGTCAAAACGTCACCATAGGTGTTATTAAAGGTGAGAGCGACATCGCGCGTAATTTCGAGATGCTGCTGCTGATCAAGTCCGACCGGCACAACATGTGATCCGAAGAGTAGTATATCCGCCGCCATCAAAACTGGATATGTAAAGAGTCCGATGTTAATGTTTTTATCTTCTTCGCGACCGGCAGCAATATTATCGTCAACGATCGCTTTATAGGCGTGTGAGCGGTTAAGCAGCCCTTTTGCTGTGAAACAGGACAATATCCACGCCAATTCAAATACCTCTGGAATATCGGATTGGCGATAGATGATGACCTCATCTGGATTTAACCCCAACGCTATCCATGTCGCTGTCGCTTGATAGGTAAGATTCTCCAATTCCTTTCCGTCCCGGACTGTCGTTAAAGCGTGATAATCCGGTATGAAATAGAGTGCCTGAAACTTTTCGGCAAGTTCTAACGACGGTTTAAGCATACCGAGATAGTTGCCGATATGTGGGGGCCCTGTCGGTTTGAGTCCTGTTAAAGCAATCGGTTTCAATTCGATCTATTCTCCTTCTTGTATTAAGGGCTGCGACTACGATCCGTTTTCTTTTAAGCGAGCGAGTTCCTCACGGAGGCGTGCGAGTTCGGTTTCTGCGCGTTCTGCGCGTTCTCTATCACGTTCTGCGCGTTCTCTATCACGTTCCGCGCTCGAGTTTGCTGCCTCCTCCAAGGTCTGTAACCACTCTCGCCTTTCCGGGTCGTAAATCCCGAATCCATCAGCCAACAAGTGAAAATCTAAGCCCAGAGTCTCTGAAGAAATTCCGCCATCAGCGTTGGGGGCAATCTCAACATACTCCCCATCAATCAACCGAAAGCCCATCAACGGAGTAGGCAAATAGCGTCTATCAACATCACAGAGGAAGTATTCTGGAATTCCAAGCTTTGCGTAGAGTTCCATCTTATGGTTTAAATCATTTTGAACGGTACCTCTACTTGAAAACTCGACCACAAAATCAGGTGGTTTTCCTTCTTCCCATATCTTGTAGGTGCGGCGGGGTTTCTTACCCACTCCGAAAGAGATGAGTAGATCGGGAGAGACGGCTTTTGGTGATCTTCCGTCTTCGTAATACATCATGATATTGCCGGAAATGTAAATATCGGGTATGTCCCTATAATGATTTCTGAAGCGTGATCGCATCTGGATTATTGCTTCTATGTGAAGATCGGTTTCAGCCATAGGTTTCCCATCTGATTCAGGATAGAGGTCCGCTGTTTCGGTCGGTGCGTAAGAGGTTGGAAGCGGGTTTCGGTAAATTTCCATGAGAGCCTCTCCTTTTGTGTCATGTGTCGCCAGGTATGCGTTAGTTAAATATACCTGAAAAAATTGAGAATGTCAAATTTTTTGACAGGATTCATAGAGTTTCCTTATCACCACGGCATCCCCCCGTTTTAAACCTAACTGCTTTTCAGCACTGCCGCCGTTTATAGCGATCTCTAACACCCCCGAACTTCCGATAATTGCCAAAGGTTCACCCACTGCAGATTCAGCGTAGGCGCGGTTGAGACGCGTAAGCCGCGTCCCTTGGAGGTTGATCTCATAACCCGATACTTCTCCCGCAAGCGCGCTTTCCGAAATATTTGTTATCGCGTTGCCGAATCTATCAATTTGGACAATTTGTCCGGTTATCGCGTTCCCCGAGATCTCTGGTATCCGGATCGGGAGTTGGACGAGTTTTTCGACCCGTGGCCCGATGTCTGCAAGTGGCAGGCCACGCGATAGATGTGCGGCAACAGGGGCGAAAATGTCCCTACCGTGGAAGGTGTTGCTCACTTTTGGTAGATAGTAAGCAGGATTCTGAATTGCCACCGCATTCATTTGAAGTTCCGTGCTGTTATCAACATCTTGCAGCAGATAACTGAGTACGCCATTGTCGGGACAGACGAAGCATGCGCCATCTATTTCACAAACGATCGCCTGTCTATCACTCCCGACTCCCGGATCCACAACAACGGTATGAATCGTTCCTTTCGGAAAATACGGGTACGCAGCACGGATTGTGAAAGCCGCTTCGTGGATATCCTGGGGCGGAACGGCATGCGTGAGATCCACCAGGTGCACGTTCGGGTTGATACCGAGAATAACGCCCTTCATCGTTCCGACGTAGGCATCACTTATGCCGAAGTCGGTTGTTAACGTAAGGATACGTGGAGATTCGTTCATTTTAAGTTATAGGTTCGCCTGCATCCACGCGAAACTTTTTCGTTGACCTGTGCCGTCGTTTTCTCTACCTTCATATTCACAGCACCAGACACCGTCATAGCCAGCTTCTCTCAAGCAGTGAATTGCCTTCGCGAGGTCTATTTCGCCTTCGCCAAGTGCTTCACCGCGGTAGTTCCCACGTGAACCCGTCCCGTCTTTTAGGTGCGTGTGCAACGTATAAGGTGCGACGATTTCATAATACCTGCCGACTGTCTCTAAATCGTGCCCTGCCCATCGGTAGTTCATTGTGTCCATATTCGCGCCGACATGCTTGGAACCGACACGTTCGAAGAGTTCTACCTGTAAATCGCCGTCGTTTGTAACGATGCCGTGATTGTCTACAGCCAAATAGACCTGTTCGCGTTCGGCGAATTCGATGCATCGTGTGAGACACCCCGCCATCGCTTCGACCCATTGACTTTCTGGGACAGCGTCTTTCGCGGCACCGCCTTCTGTACGGAGCACTGAAGTACCCACCCGTTTGGCAAGTCCAGCAATACGTTCCATCCGTGAAACTTGCGCACGGATCGCCTCTTCCTCTAACAAGACGAAATCGTTCCCCGCCGCGAGCGCAGAGATTTGTAATCCGTAACCTTCAACCTGCTTTCGCACGGCTTCGGCATTCTTTTCAGGATCCGGCGTTTCCGAATTCCAGACATCGCTAATCTGAAGTTCTACATAACGGAAACCTGTTTCACTGGTAAACCTCAGAAAATCGTCGAGCGATTTGCTCGCGTAGTTGTAATGAATAAGCCCAAATTTTGACATTATGATCCGCTCCTCTTCGATATCCAACTTCCAATAAGGATGCTTATAAACCATTCTGGCTGCTTGCTGCTGACCTCTAACTGTTAACGGTTTCGAACTGCTGGCAGCCGAAAATAGTTTGCATTTTTAACGTTATTATGCTATAATACCTTGAGTAAGAGACAAGCGTCAAGCAATTTTTTTCGTTACGATCGCGAATTGTAACTGTGAACCTCGTCCGAAAATTAATAACTTATCAGGAACTAAGAATGGAAAACTATAATCGCTTTACGGACCCTAAATTACCTGCTATCTACGAGAAAGTCAAGACGGAACAACGACTCTCCTTTGAGGAAGGGGTTGCCCTTTACGAAAGCCCAGATATTATTGGCGTTGGGTTTATTGCCAACCATGTCCGTGAACGTTTAAACGGAAACGTTGCCTATTATAATATCAACCAACACATTGACTATTCAAATGTCTGTATCCTCCATGCGCGGTGCCATTTTTGTGCCTTTGCCCGAAAGGATATGCAGACCGAGGACGCATGGGAAATGAGTGTTGATGAATTCTTAGACAAAGCGATGTATTCTATAGAACACGGCTGTACCGAAATTCATAGTGTCGGCGGGTTGCACCCGAAACTGCCGTTTGATTACTACCTTGATATTATTCGTGGACTCAAAGAACGGATGCCACAGGTCCATCTCAAATTCTTCACGGCTGTCGAAATTCATCACTTCTCACGCATCTTTAAAATGTCTATAGCGGAGGTATTAACACAATTACGAGCGGCAGGTCTGGATTCCTTGCCCGGTGGCGGTGCTGAAATCTTCGCTGAGGAGACGCGCGAGAAAATTTGTCCGGGTAAACTCAGCGCAGATGGATGGTTAGAGGTCCATCACATCGCACATCGTCTCGGTATTGCGACGAATGCAACGATGCTTTATGGACACCTTGAAACAAACGAAGATCGGGTGGATCATCTTATTCGACTACGAGAGCAACAAGATAAGTCTGGCGGTTTTGTAACGTTCATACCCCTCGCTTTTCATCCCTTGAATACCCGTATGGCGTATCTGCCTTCGACGACCGGCTTAACGGATATTCGGAACATTGCTGTTGCGCGTCTCATGCTTGATAATGTTCCGCATATCAAGGTGTATTGGATTATGACCGGCTTGAAAACTGCGCAAGTCGCCCTCCGTTTTGGTGCTGATGATATTGATGGCACCGTGACCGAGGAGAAAATTACTCACATGGCGGGCGCGGACACGCCAGAAGTTGTCTCCGTTTCGGCACTCACGCATCTCATTGAAGAAGCTGGCTTTGTTCCGGTTGAGCGAGACACGCTCTACAATGAAATTATTCGAGAGGGGAACCGGTGGTACAGAAAAGCCGCTTAAGGGTCGGCGCGGTCTCGTTCTTGAATACGAAACCGCTCATTTATCCGCTTCTGGATAAAGAGATACAGGCGGATATCGCACTCAGCCTTAATGTGCCAAGCCGCGTCGCCGCACGTTTAAGTGAGAGCAGTATCGATGTCGGACTCATTCCGATTATTGAGTATTTTAGAGCAAATCCTTCGGGTACGCATTACTGCATTCTACCCGATATATCGATTGCATCGAACGGTGGGGTTCAAAGTATTCAGTTGTTCAGTCGGGTGCCGATTCACGACATCCGACGGATCGCACTGGATACAAGTTCTCGCAGCTCCGTCGCCTTACTAAAGATCTTGCTCGCTGAAAAATACGGAATTTCACCCGCCTTCACGACGTGCGCACCGACGGTCAAGCCGAGCACAGCACTCCAAAACCGACAATACCCGCCGTTTGAGGCGGTCCTCCTCATTGTGGACCCCGCACTCAGGCACCTCGGTACAACAAAATATAGTGTTGTCCTCGGCGAGGCGTGGTATAAACTAACCGGACTCCCCTTTGTTTACGCATGTTGGGTCGCAAGAGGCGACGCGTCCCTCGGCGATCTACCGCAAACGCTACTGCAATCGAAAGAACGTGGAATCGCACAGATTCCAGAAATCGCACAAACTGAAGCACGAAAGTTGGGACTCCCAGAGACGCTTTGTCTCGACTATCTGCAGAATCATATCAAGTATGACCTCGACGAATCGGCGATCGCCGGTATAGAACTTTTTTATAAGTTTGCTGTGAAAAACAATCTTGCACCACCGTGTGGCTCTCTTACTTTCGTTTCTACTTGAAGGGGTACCAGAAATGGAAACGGCTGAAAAATCCGCTGACGATACCGATATGGTAAAGCAGTTTGAGGACTATCTCAAAAGTTGTGGACTCCGTATGACCCAGACACGCTTGGATGTTTTAAAGCAGGTCTTTGAGTATCCGGGGCATTTTCAGACGGAAGACCTACTGGTTCAGATGCGTCGGAACGGCTACTTGGTATCGCGACCGACGATCTATCGAACGCTGCCTTTGCTGGTACAGAGTGGCCTCCTAACGGAATTTATTGACGCGCAGAAGAATACGCGCTATGAGAGCATCCATGCACTCCGGGAGCATGCACACCTCATCTGTCTGCGGTGTAATCAGATCGTTGAGTTTAAAGAACCTGAGATTGATGCCTTACAAAAGGTGGTTTGTGAAGCGCACAACTTCAAAGCCGTGCGCTTCCGTAATGAAATCATCGGTTATTGCGCCGAATGCCAAGCAGAATTAGAGCCGACAACCGCTAATAATGCTCGCGAAACGACTGCTTAAGCCTGCCCCACGTTGTGGTTAATAACCCATCCGGTTCCACCGACAACGTTTTCTCTTCCGCCTTTTCATAATCTTCGTCCGTCGGTTCATATTCCAAGTCACTTGACCAGCAGAAAACGTCATACTGAACTTGGAGCGAACTCTGCCGGGTCCATATCATCATAACGTTTTCGCCATCTTGTAATTCGTTAATTGTGCCAGCATCCTGTCCAAAATCACCTGTCCGCATCCACGTCCATACCGGCACGTTTTCCTCAAAAATAATGTCACCGGGTCGGGCAAAAACGGGTTCCGCATCTGGAATCTTGTCCCCATCATCACCCAAAACCCACAACCAGTCTGAGTGATTGCTCGGATTGATGAGTCGTCCGATGAAACGCCATTCCCCGGCTTTTCCGCCAGCACGGCTGATGTCGAACCTATAGAGTATCCAGCCTTTTTTCCCGCCCCCCGCATTCGTGACAATATCCCCGAATGCGCCATCGGCAGGGTCTACTGCCTTTTCACCTTTTCCTAATTTATAAACATCTTCGGAATCCCTTTCATCAAAGGCTTCCGCCTCGAACCAAACCTGCTCACCCTTCCCGAATTGAGAGACTTTGAATTCTTCTACAGCGAAACTTGTAAAAGACTGCATCAGCAGCAAGCAGACAGTTAAGCTGAGCGTTAATTGACATTTCCGAAACATTGTTCATCCTCCTCAAGGCTATTTTGAAACAATTTTGAAAAAGTTAAAGTTAAATCGGGTTTTTAGTGTTGGAGTTCATGGGTGCGTAAAGTTTTTGGCAGCCAATTTAGGCAGCTTGTGCGTCTTGTGTATCCCAATAAGTCTCCCAGGTGCCATTTTTCAGCAAACATCTCCAA
>RKRO01000558.1 GCA_007571355.1 Candidatus Poribacteria bacterium
TCAATCCTGGTACTGTCTTGTTGGTATAATGCCACACTAGCCAGCGTTGCTCGTGAATAGGGAAGCGAACAGCTATCCATGCGATAATTTCTGGCAGTCCATAAAGATAAAGTAAACCGTCATCTGTTAGCAGTTGGAGACAGCCTTTTATCCACGTTTCTGCCCATTTGACATAATCATCTATCGGCATAACTTCAGTAGCATTACCAAAATCTTTGCCGATGTTGTAAGGGGGATCGGCAATAATCACTTGATACTGTTTGCCGGTCCTGATTAACTGCGGCAATATCTTTGTCGCATCTTCAACGATAATAGTATTGGTGAATACATCAACTTTCATGTTTTTCTATAACATTTGATCACATTGTATGATTTACCCATCAGGGTTCAGCATCTCAATATTTACGATGCCCTTTGGTGTGTTATTATTTTTTTATTGCGCGTATAGTGGTTCTATTCTACCTGACAGTTATTGCCTTCTATCAATAGGTCTGACAGATTTTTTCACGAGTCTCAACACAACTTATTCTGCATGCGTGGTCTGTAACCCTGCATGCAGCGGTTGTGCTCAACTCAAGTTGTGTTAGACATTCTGTTTATCAAAGTTAAAGCGTTCGCGTTCGCCGCGTCCGCGGAGCGGGTAATCCTTTTGGAGCGGGTGTCCCTCAAAATCGTCAGGCATTAAAATCCGCCGAAGATCAGGGTGCCCTTCAAAATGGATACCGAACATGTCGTAGGTCTCACGTTCTAACCAATTCGCACCCCGCCACAAGGGTGTGACGGATGGAATACTGAGGTCGTTTTCGTGTACAGGAACTTTCACGCGAACGCGGCACTGTCCTTGATAGGAATAGAGTTGATAGACAACCATGTACCTTGCGTAGTCAAACCGCATCAATTCGGATTCCAGTTGCGAGTTATCAACTGCTGTAACGTCAACAAGGAAGGTATAGGCGAGTTCGGGATCTGTTTTCAGATATTCCAGAACCGTGTAAGCCTGTTCTTTGCGGACAACAACGACCGTAGTAGCGCGTGTTTCGTCCTGTGAGAGGAGGGCATCGGCGTGATGTTCCTCTAATTTTTGAAGGGCAAGCGGTTTCGGTTGTTCTTCAACTTCTTTCTCTTCGTTCATAAATTGCCTCTGCTGTTCCTATTTCTTTTGCGGATTAGGTTTCAAGGAGATGCTCTACGCCTTTAGGCGAAGCACCACTGGCGATTTTTTCCTGCACTTGTATGACTGCATCAATAAGATCCTCGGGGCGCGGTGGGCATCCGGGGATGTAGACATCAACAGGTATAAATTGGTCAACGCCTTGAATGAGTGTATAGGTATCAAACACACCGCCACAGGAGGCGCAGGCGCCCATTGAAATGACCCACTTCGGATCGGGCATCTGGTCATAGATACGTTTTAGTACCGGCATCATTTTGATGGAAATTCTGCCGGAAACGATCAGTAGGTCGGATTGGCGCGGCGAAAAACGGATCGCCTCAGAACCGAACCGGGAGAGGTCGAACTTGGAAGCCAAGGTCGCCATCATTTCAATCGCGCAGCACGCCGTACCGAACGGCATCGGCCAGAGTGAGTTCTTTCTGCCCCAGTTGATCACCCTATCAATCGTTGTTGTGATGATGTTTCCATCTGTCTGTTCTACGCCTTGTGCGCTTTGGATATCAGTGTTGGTTAATCCCATGTTAAGCCTCCTTTCTTCCAAGCATAGATATAGCCGAGAAGCAGAATGCCGATAAATACCAGCATTTCAAGTAAAATAAACAGACCACTTATTTCGGAGAAATTCTTGAAAACCACAGCCCAGGGATAGAGGAAAACCACTTCAATATCAAAGATGATAAAGAGCATCGCAATGAGATCGAAGCGGATGGTAAAACGTTGCCTTGCATCACCGATTGGGCGTACGCCGGATTCGTAAATGGAGAGTTTGACGCGATTGGGACGTTTGGGTCCAAGCATGTGGGTCAGGGCGAGGTTAGCCGCTGCAAAGAGCACCGCGAACCCCCCTAACAATAAGATCGGAAGATAATCTATTAACATTGTTTTTAATCTATTTTGTCCTCACAAGTTATTAATTGGGTTTTCAAAATTCGCCAAGGTGAAGGTTAATTCAGATTTGCAAACAGATTCTTCTAATATGCTTAATAGTTTCTCATATTTCGAAAACATTGTCAAGTTTTTTTTCTAAAAAATATTGGATAACACAAATTGACACTGAACGTTGCTTCATGAAACTGCTTAAAGTTATGGGGATAGACGCACCATCTTCCATGTGCCATCGGGCTGCAGCGTGTAACAGAGTCGGTCATGGAGGCGGCTCGGGCAGCCTTGCCAGAATTCAAACAGATTCGGCACGAGTCGGTACCCTCCCCAATACGGGGGACGCGGAATTATATCGGATACATATACCTGTTCTGCTTGTTGGAAATTTTCCATGAGATGTTCTCTGTTTGGAATCACAAGACTTTGACGTTCTGTCCACACAGCAAGTTGACTGCTCATAGGACGGCTGGCGAAATAGGCATCCGATTCTTCTGTCTGCATCTTTTCAACGGTGCCGGTACTCCGTACCTGTCGGTCGAGTTCACGCCAATAGAAGACTAAGGCAGCATGCGGGTTTTCCGCTATCTCTTGCCCTTTTTGACTCTCATAATCGGTATAGAAACAGAACCCTTTTTCGTCGAAGCCTCTCAGGACGACCATCCGGGCGGAGGGGAGCCCCTCTTTCGTCGCTGTCGCCAATGTCATCGCGTCTGGCAAATCCAATTTAGCATCAACAGCCTCCGCGAACCATTTTTCAAATTGTGTAAATGGGTCGGGTGAAGCGTTCCCTTTAAGTAGGTTTTCATTATGTGCGCCGTATTCTCTGCGGAGTTTATTGGTATTCATTGCCATAAGAAGTTTTCTATCCTTTCCAGAAATTCGGTGAAAATAGAATAAGTACTGTGTAAAGTTCTAAGCGTCCGAGTAACATACAGAAGGAGAGGACAAATTTTCCTGCGGTATGGATATGTGCGTAGTTGTCGGTCGGTCCTACGCTGCCGAGCCCTGGCCCGATGTTACCCATTGTGGCGATTGTCGCGCCTGCGGCACTGACAAGGTCAAGTCCTAAGGTTGTCATGATGCAGGTTACGATAGCAAAGATTCCAATAAAAAAGAAGAAGAAACCGAGGATGTTTGTCATCACTTCACGGGGAACGACCTGATCATTAACACGAATTGGGAGAAGCGCGTGCGGAAAGATAAGTCGCTTAATTTCGGCCCCGCTCTGTTTGATAAGGAGGAGGAACCGGACCTGCTTCATGCCCCCACCGGTAGACCCGGCACATCCGCCATAGAACATAAGGGTCACTAAAATGAATTGGGAAAGTGCGGGCCACTGCTCGAAATCAGCTGTCCCGTACCCTGTGGTTGTGATGATAGACAGCACTTGGAAAGTTGCGTAACGTAGCGATGTCCACATTGAATCGTAAGGGATTTCGGCATTGCCCTGAAATCTGATTGTATTCCAGGAGATTAAGGTGATGCCGACAGCGATAACGGTGCAATAGAACTTGAATTCTGTATCTTGAAAATAGGCTTTAATGTCGCCTCGGAGTGCGCGATAGTGGAGTGCGAAATTGGTGCCTGCGAGGAACATGAAGATGCAGATGACCATGTCGATGTAGACGCTGTCGTAATGTGCGATACTTGCGTTTTTAGTTGAGAATCCGCCGGTCGCCATGGTGCCGAAGGTATGACAGAGCGCGTCAAAGAGCGTCATTTTTCCTAACATTAGGAGGATGACTTCGAGGAGAGAGAGGAGGACATAAACGCCCCAGAGAAGTTTGGCGGTTTGTGCGATGCGTGGGGTGAGGCGATCGGTTTGTGGCCCGGGTGCTTCGGCGCGAAAGAGCTGCATACCGCCGATACCGAGCATCGGCAGAATTGCGACAGCGAGCACGACGATTCCCATTCCGCCGAGCCAGTGCGTGAAACTTCGCCAGAAGAGCATGGCGTGTGAAAGGTGTTCAATCTCTGTTAGGACTGTGGCACCGGTTGTTGAAAAACCTGCCATGGATTCAAAATAGCAGAAAGAGAATGCTGTCCACAGTGAACGTCCATCCATGTGAAATATGCCTGCTAACTGATACGGAAGTGCCCCGAAAAGTGCGACTATCACCCATGCCAAAGCGACAACGGCAAAACCTTCACGGATACCGAGTTCTTCCTGTCGTTCTCGCAGGCTGTAGCGAAGGGATAATCCGGTAATCAGTGTTATTGCTGCAGAGATAATGAACGCCATTAAATCATTCTGTGCCTCTCCGATGCTCATCCGATAATAGATAGCGACACCCAACGGAAATAGCATTGTACCAGCAAGACAGATCAGCAAATTACCGAGGGTGTAAATGATTAGTTTAAGACTCATATTTTAGCGTTGTCAGTTGCCGGTTAAAGAGGTTTGCTGTTGCTTGAACAGTAACCTCAACTGCCACAAGAATTCTCTTTGCTGAAAAACCGTTAACTGCCAACTGATAACCTTTTAGTTTCTCCGTTCTGCGAAGAGGTCTTCGACAACTGGGATCGCTTCAGGCATACTAAAGACAATGACGCGATCAGCGGGTTGGATAACAGACTGCCCTGTGGGGACGATGAGTCTTTCCCGCCGAAAAATTGCACAGATAAAGGCGTTTTCTGGGAATTTTGTTTTGAAGTGTGAGAGTTCTTTATGGACAATTTTTGCGTTGACTCCAGCGGCGATTTCAATAACCTCGGCATCTATTCCGTGGAGTGAAGCAACAGAAATTATGTTTCCGTGCCTGATAAGTCTAAGGATATTACTGACGACGGTGAGATGCCGACTGACGGCACCATCAAGCCTTGGAATACGTGCTAACAACGGCAGGTAGCTAGGCTGCTGGACGAGTGCAAGTGCCCGTTGTGCGCCGTGTTCTTTTGCTGTCATACATGCCATAATATCGTCTTCATCATCGCCGGTAACGGAAACGAATCCGTTGGCCTCCGTTATACCTGCTTCTTCAAGGAGTCTGAATTTGAGATAGTTACCGTGTAAGACGGTGGTTCGCCTGAGTCCTTGAGATGCGCGTTCGGCTTTGGTCTGGTCCGCTTCAATGAGTTTGACGTTGGTATCCATTTTTTCAAGTACGCGAGCGAGTTCAATCCCGATAGGGCTCGCGCCGAAGATGATCACACTGTCGAGTTGTTCATTGAATCTGATGCCGCTGATTCGTAGTAACTGTTCGACGGCAATCGCGCTGCCGATAACAAAAACATCGTCACCTTGTTGCAAGATGTCGTTTCCGCTGGGAATAATAATGTGTCTATCGCCATTGGTGGCGGGTTTTCCATTTTTAGAGGGGCCGCGCCGACTGATAGCGGGGAAGCGGGTATCGTTTATTAGCCCGTTTGCGTTTAATTCGGCGAGCGATTTTCCGATTAAGGGGTTTGATTGTTTAACCCGAAAGGAGACGAGCTGTATCCTACCGTCTTCAAATTCGACGACCTCGCGTGCTTCAGGGACTTGTAAGAGTCTAACGAATTCCTCAACACAGAGTCGTTCTGGGTTAATCAGCAGGTCAATCCCAAAGTCTTCAGCCGTCAAACCGCTTTCTGTAGAGAAATAGTCAGGATTTGAGACCCGCGCGATTTTTGTTTCGACGTTGTATTTATCGGCAATCTGGCAAGCGAGTATATTAATTTCGTCGCTATTTGTAACGGCGATGAGGAGTACGGCTTCTTCTATTCCAGCAGTTTTCAGCAGCCGCGGCGACGCGCCAGAGCCGCGTAAAGTCTGCAAATCCAACTGTTCATTTACCCGATCACACGCGGCTTCGGATTCGTCTATGAGTACAACATCGTTATGTTCAACTGTGAGAAGTTTAGCAGTATGAAACCCGACTTCTCCTGCACCTATTATTATTGCTTTCATGTTTTTATAGTGAAATTTAGCATTAATGGGGCACTTTCAAACCGTCGGAATGCCGCTAACGTGTATTCCGAACTGCCACAAACGAACAGTTTGTGCTACGGATATGTCTTTTTATTTTGAGGGTTGACTATAAAATATTTATACCCTAATCGTCTGTCCAGTTTAAAATTATAGGATTTTTTCGGTCAACCGATTCATTTTACATTCTGACGGGCGATGATCGCCCTACTACAAACGCATATACCTATTACATTGCGACGGGTGATAAATCACCCTACTACAAACAAACGCATATACCTATTAATGTGAGTTTGATAAAAGTTGGACGTATGTGGCATATCGTGTTCATTTGCGCTGTATACTCCACAAACTCACAGTTTGTGCTACAACTCACGCTTCTGTGATGTGGAAATAGGACCGGCAATCCATCCAAAATGATTCATCAAACTGGGCATTATTATATTGCGACGGGTGATAAATCGCCCTACTATAAACGCATATGCCTATACCAGAGAATTTTTGAAGTTTCGAACATTTCAAGTTTTTGCTTTTTTGAGCCGGGTTTCGACGAGTTGTGTGACGGCTTCGTAGACACCGTCGCGTTCGCCTTGTGTTAATTGTAGGGCATCAAAGATGATATTGTCAAGTGCGATGCGTTCCGGCGATGGGTTGAGGACATCCCAGTTTTCTGCGTTGAGCAGTTCATGAATTACCCCCCCCCATTTATGTTAAGTAGTTTTGGTTCTATGCATAGTAGATTTGATAAGTCGGAGGTTTGCATCTTCAAAAATCCGTAACCTCTGTTCGCGCACCCGCTAAGATTTAGCATCAATTGAAAGAGGGTAGAATTTAGAGCAAAACAGAGCGGTATGCTTAAGTCAGAAGGTGGATGAATTTCCGTAAAATTGTCAATTGTCCAGCAACCGTCGGGTGCATACGTTACTTTTGCTGTTGAACCTACCAATTGCGGAAAAGTAAGAGAGGGCATGAGTCGTTTTCCAATATCATACCACCGTTTTCTATTGTGAGTGCTTGGACGTTGATCAAATGACTGTGATTCACCCCATTTAATATATGCCAATGCAGCAGAACCTCTTAAATTCCGCTTCTCTTGATGACATATAAAAAGTTGATAGGGGAGTTGTTCCTGATGAACTTGAAGACTTTTCACATCTTTAGGGCTGGTAAGGATGGGACATAGAAACTCAGACTCAATATTCCATGCTGAAATGGTCTCTTCCTCAAGAATAAAGAAGTCATTTGCCCCAGTTTTCGATCCCATTCGGGTTTCCGCGACATCTGCAACAGGAACAAGTTTATCTCGATATGTTTCCAAAAGATGCCAGTAGATGTCGGGGGCACGGAGGTATTTCGCTCCCCATTTGTCACCTGCATACTTCGCTTTTTCGTCTGTGCCGGTAGTTAATAGGGCTTCTTGTGTCAGCGGATGGATTTGGTGTTCGGGCGTGCGCATCCGGGTCGTTGCTGTCTCTATTTCATAGAAGATAATCGGATCCAGAATCGCCTCAAACGGAACGGTAAAGTTGACGAACCGCGCTGTCTCTTGGAGACGAGACTCGTTGGTTTTCTCAGGA
>RKRO01000447.1 GCA_007571355.1 Candidatus Poribacteria bacterium
CCCATCTTATTCCCCTCTGAGAAGGAGGGTAGGGGGATATCTTCATAAAGTCGAAGCGATACCCATCTTATTCCCTTCTGAGAAGGAGGGGACTTCGGACAAGTGTGCATTTATTTTCGTCAGAATTTTCAGCGTTTGTAGGGGCGGGGTTTCCCGCTCGATATATCAATCATTTTTGTTTGTATTTGGTTATAGCATGTAAGCCCAAGCAACGCGATGGGCGGGTCTACGGAGAGAGCTGTTTCCCAACCGACTCGCCTCACCGAACCGCAAGGAAAATTTAAAAATATGAACACGGCATTTGACAGCATCTCCATAAAGATCGCCTCGCCTGACCAGATAAAAGATGCAGCGAAGCGAACTAGTTGTAAACATCGAAAACCTGCTAATGCTACAGATGGCCCCTTTATCTGCCCTGAGAAAGGCACCTGTAACTGCGGCGAGGTCAAAAAGGCGGAGACGATTAACTACCGATCCTTTCGCCCGGAATCCGAAGGCCTTTTTTGTGAGGCTATCTTCGGCCCGCAAAAGGATTGGGAATGTAACTGCGGTAAATATAAACGTATTAAACACAAAGGTGTGATCTGTGATCGCTGCGGCGTTGAGGTTACACAGCAACGCGTCCGTCGGGATCGCCTCGGCTATATACAACTCGCCGCACCCGTCTCCCATATATGGTACTTCAAGGGACTCCCATCGCGCATCGGGCTCTTCTGCGGACTCTCCACGCGAGATGTTGAACGCGTCCTCTATTTTGAAGCATTTATTGTTGTTGAAGTAACCGACCCAGAATGTCCACTTGAAGTCGGGGATGTGTTAACCGAGGTCGAATACGTTGAGCACAGTCATAAACACTGGGGCGGTTTTCGCGCCGGCACTGGGGCTGAAGTCATTCATGAAATTCTCAGCAATATTGACCTTGAAGAAAAGATAAAAGCGTTAACCCAAGAACTGGAAGAGACGACCAGCCAACAAAAACGGCTGAAGACCTCTAAGCAGCTAAAGCAGATGTCAGATTTTGCCCAAGCTGAACAACGCCCCGAATGGATGATCATGGATGCTATTCCAGTGATTCCACCGGACTTACGACCGCTTGTTCCCCTCGAAGGGGGACGCTTCGCAACCAGTGACCTCAACGATTTATACCGCCGTGTGATTAATCGTAACAACCGACTCCGTAAACTGATACAGCTCCGTTCCCCAGAGGTGATTCTTCGGAACGAAAAACGGATGCTACAAGAAGCCGTTGATGCCTTCTTTGATAACGGACGGCACGGCAGGCGTGTCACCGGTCCCGGTAACCGCCCGCTCAAATCCCTTGCTGAGGTGCTCAAAGGCAAAATCGGACGGTTCCGTCAGAACCTGCTCGGTAAACGGGTTGACTACTCTGGACGTAGTGTTATCGTCGTCGGCCCTGAATTGGGGTTACACCAGTGTGGGATACCGAAACGGATGGCAGTTGAATTGTTCAAACCGTTTATCATTGAGCGACTGCAGGCGTACGGCTATACACAGACGATTAAGCGTGCGAAGCATATCTCGGAACACGTCGACTCAGATTCGCCTGTCTGGGAGGTGGTAGAGGAGGTCATCGCAGATCATCCAGTCCTGCTCAACCGTCCCCCCACATTGCACCGTCTCGGCATCCAAGCGTTTTTACCTGTCTTGGTTGAAGGTAAATCTATCAGGATTCCGCCCCTCGTCTGTAAGGCGTTCAATGCCGATTTTGATGGCGATCAGATGGCAGTACACGTACCCCTGACAGCAGAGGCGCAAGCCGAAGCAAAACTGCTCATGCTCAGCAGCCATAACATCCTGAAACCCTCACACGGTGACCCGATTACCGTCCCCGAACTGGATATGGTGCTTGGCCCCAGTTTCTTGACGAAGACACTGCCGGAGCACGCGGAAGATGCCGCACTTTTACACGAGGCATACACAACGGGTGATACCGCTCTCTTCGATGCAATGCGTCAGAAACCCTGGTACCACCGGCGTTACGCCCATACAGCAGACGTTATTACGGCACATGTTGCCGGTCAACTGAAGCTCCACGATAGCGTCCAACTCTTCTGTAAATCCGATGGGCATACCGGAAACGGGGGTGCAACCGAGCCAATTCTCACGACAGTCGGTCGGGTTATCTTCAATGAAGTCTTACCGCCTGAATTGGAATGGGAAGATGCGCATTCGCAGCAACGGATTCGGTTCTTCAATGCGGAAGCCGGCGGCCGCGCCTTGTCCGCACTCATTCATCGCTGCTTTAACGAACTCGGCACAAGCGTTACGGTTGAAGTCCTTGAGAAAGTCCAAAAACTTGCTTTCGAATACGCAACGCTCAGCGGTATTTCACCCGGCATTGCAGATTATATAACGCCTGAAAACCGGGATGCGTTAGTGAGCAAAGCACGGGCGGAAGTTGATACCCTGCTCGAAGGGATCGAGACAACCGAACAAGAAGAACATGAAAACGAGCAGATTCGTATCTGGATGGAGGCAACGACCGAAATACAGAAAAACATGTTCGAGACTTTACCGGAACTGGAGACACCGCTCGTTGAACGGGGCGATCCACGTAAGGTACATCCTTATATCGATCCTGATGGCACAGAAGTCACTGACAAAACCGTAAAAGGTTTCAGTCCAGTACATATCATGGCTGACAGTGGTGCGCGGGCACGGAAGAATCCGTTTATGCAAATCAGTGCCTTTATCGGACTCAAGGCGAGGCAGGATGGCAATATCCTCGTTCCGCCCATAGGCACATCTACAGAGAATGAATATTTCTGTTCTTATCGCGAGGGTTTAGATGTGCTTGACTATTTCAACTCTACTTATGGTTCCCGTAAAGGGTTGGTGGACACAGCACTGAAAACAGCCTCTTCAGGCTATCTGACCCGAAAACTTGTGGATGTGGCACAAGATGTCCGCGTTACGACTGAAGATTGTGGCACGCTTAACAGCATCCAGAAGTTCGCCACAGACGGTGGTGATCTCGCCTTTAAAATCAGTGGACGCACGACTGCCGAAGACATCCGCCACCCGGAGAACGGGGATGTGCTCGTTCCTGCCAATACGATCATTTCTGCACAGATGGCAGAAGCGATTGATACGCTCGGGATAAAAATAGTCAACGTCCGTTCAGTACTCACCTGCCAAGCGGATGACGGTGTCTGTGCAAAATGCTATGGGGACGATCTCACAACGAATAGCCTTGTGAATGTCGGGGAAGCTGTCGGCATCATCGCCGCGCAATCCATCGGTGAACCCGGAACGCAGCTCACCATGCGGACCTTCCATACCGGCGGCGCAGTTGAAGATGTTTCAGAAGCCCGTCAACATCAAATCCTCTCTAAAGCCGAAGGTACCGTCCGCTTCCGGGATTTCCACCCCGGCATTACAGTGAAAAAGGAACGGGACCTCTGGATAGCCATCGAAAACCGAGCAAACCTTGACGGCCCCGCCTACAAGGTCCAAAAAGTCAATCACCCCGAGTGTCAACTCGGCATCGGTGAACTGCTCAGTGAGAAACGGTATAGCGAGAACGCCGAACGTTACAAAGGTTTCGATACAAAAGCGTGGCAGTATGAAGTCACCGAGGTTACAGACAGCGACTGCCGTTTGAAGAAAGGTGAGCAGTTGTCACGGGAAGAGTATGGCAAGGCATTGGTCGTATACGGTTTTCAACGGTTTGTAACCCCGAAATACCGTGTAACAGAAGTGTTACATTCTAAAATCTCGGTGGCAATCGACGATCTCCTTACCGAAGAAGAGGCGGAACAGAAAAAGGCAGAAATTCGCCAAGGGTTTGACGGTGAATGGCACTACGCTGACGCTACGATAGGTGCTTATTTGGCAGCCGACGGTGAGAGCAGGATCGCAACGGACATTCGGGATCAAGAAACCGAAGAGGATTCCGCAACGGATGGAGATGTTGACTTCAGAGCGGAACGGGTTTACCGTATCACCGAGAAAACAGATAAATCCTTTCCCTACGATGTAGACGAGGAAGTTTCAACGGAGGATATCACGCCATGGCTGACACCCTTTAAGGTGGAGTCAAAACCGGTCTATGTTGTAGATACGGACGTTGACGATTTTGTGGCAGGGCAAGTCTTAACGGCACGTGAATTCGAGGATGCCCGACAACGGTATCAACACCAGGAGCGCGCTTTTAAAGTCGAGAAACATGAGACTGAAAGGCACATTGTAACGGCTGTCCATCATCCAGAATGTGAGTTTCCGCTGGATGAGGAGATCATGCCTGAGGCATTAGACCGCGCACACAAACGGTTCAGCGGTTTTGACGTGCAAAAACTGCGGCATCGCGTAACGCACGTCTATCATCCAGACTGCCCAATTAAACCAGGGGATCTGCTCGGTGAAAGCGAAGGGAGACAGCATCGAGAACGGTACCAAGGGTTCACTACTTCTATAAGTGAAACCACAATCGGTAACTTTGAAGCAGAGCGCATGTATCGCATAACTGCTGTTAACCATGAGGACTGCCTGCTAAAAGTGGGTGAACTTCTAACGCAGAAGGAGGCAACGGCAAAACGCAAGCAGTACAAAGGATTCGAAGTCTCGCGGCATTATGAAGTGGTAAAGGTAGAGGATGGCACAACAGCGGTAACTGTCGGTCAACGGCTCACCGAAGCCGAGTATAAAGCGATTCGGAAAACGGATAGCGCACTCCCCGAAAAAGTGGTGAGTCAGTACCAGGTTGTGCGTGTACATCATCCTGCACTCCAACAAGAACTTGCGGTCGGTGTCGAATTGTCCGACAAGGATTACAAGACTTACAATCGCAAATTCAAAGGATTCGATACTGAACTGGTCCATCGAGTCGTTGAAGATAAACGCGCTATCGAGGTGCCCCTGGAACCAGGGACGGTACTCACGTCGAAGGAACACCGCGCACAGGACAAAGCGAACCAACGGATTACGCATACCGTAACCGAGGTCTACCATCCCCATTGCAAGTATGCTGTCGGTGATGAATTGCCAGATCAGGAATATCAGCAGGCTCAGAAAGACTTCCCCGGATTTGAAGTGGACGAATTAGACTTTCAGATGCGCATTGAGGTAGAAACGGCTGATGGTACCCGAATACCGCATGTGATTCCTGTGGATTACTCCTTCGCTTTGGCAGAGGGGGATAGTGTTGGTAAGGGTGAAGCACTCGCCGACCTCCATGAACGAACAGGGAACTTAGATATCGTTGCGGGTATTCCGCGTGTTACCGATCTCTTTGAAGCGCGCCGTCTAAAGCCCGGTGATGCCGCCCAGATCGCAGAAATTGAGGGGTACGTCCGATCCGCCGGCACCAAGAACGGTGTCCCCACATATCGTATTGAGCATGAGGGGTACACCAGCCGTCTCTATCAGATACCTGATGAAAAACGACTCATCGCTGAAGGGGATTGGGTGGATGCAGGTGAACAGCTCACCAACGGGTTCCTTAACCCGCACGATATTTTGGAGATCGGACGCGTCACGATTGAAGGCGTACCCATTGAAGGTGAAGAAGCCGTCTGGGCATATCTCGTTGATGAAGTGCAGAGGGTCTACGGCAAAGGCATCATCAACGATAAGCACGTTGAGGCCATCGTCCGCCAGATGCTCACCAAAGTCCGCATCACCGACCCAGGCGACACAAACTTCTACCCGAACGATGAAGTCCATCGCAAAGCGTTTGAACGGGTCAACGAAGATATTTTGAGGAAGGTCTGTATCATCGACCCAGGCTATACAGATTTCAAACCGGGGCAGAAAGTCGATCGCGAAGAGTTTAAACGTGCCATAGAGCAAGCACCTAAGGTTCCTGGTATTAATGCTGAAAGAGTTCCAGGGATTAACGGATCAGTAACCCGATATAAGACGTTTGAAGTCCCGCAATTTGAAGGGCAAATTGAAAAATATAAAGTAATTAAGGATATTCCTCGTTTCACTGCCGATAAATACCATTTCCATTCCTCGTCCGAGAGAGCAGTCTACGATTTCCTCTCAGACGAGGGCTATACAGTTGTCCCTCAGGTTAAAGTTGACACTCCGGAATCTTCGGTTTATTCTGGTCCAATTGACCTAGCGATAAGTACAGGGAGCCCCGGAGAGTACTGTCTTGGAATTGAATTTGATGGACCTTCTCGTGATGATGACCCTGATCAAAAAGCGAGGGATATCGAAAAGCAGGAAATACTTGAAACGCAAGGATGGAAGATTCATCGTATCTACTACAAGGCTTGGTATAATCACGAGGATTGGCATAATAGCCGTGAAGATACCGAGGCGAAACTCCTAGAAGCGGTAAAAAATGCGATAGAAGAGCAATCCGTGTCTCCAATGCATGGTCGCAGCTACACTGAAACCGAGTGGGCGGATTTTTACAAAAAATTCCCCAAATTAAACCCCGAATCGGGGCAAGCAGAAACCGAAAACCCCGAGGAAGATAATAGCCCGCATCCGCACTTTGCTTGGTATATTACCGAAGTCACCGGTGAAGGGGTTTTAAAGGTTGGTCAACTCCTTTCTGAAGAAGAGTATCAAGTTTATCAAGATATTTTTTCTAAATACCAAGATAGGCTTTCTAAGGACGAGATACTCACCAAATCAGAATGGACAGAAATTAGAAAGGTGTTTCCAGATTTAAAGGCTGAACCTATCTGGTCCATTACCAAAGTCTCTGATAAACTTATAGGCTGTCCATACAAAGACGGTGATGAACTCTCCGAAACCGAATACCAACAAGCACTTAAGGAGCATCAGGTCCGTCGCATTACTAAAGTCTCTGATAAACTTACAGACTGTCCACACAAAGTCGGTGACGAACTCTCCGAAACCGAATACCAACAAGCACGTAAGGATAAGAAGAATCAAGTCACGGACCCTAACGCACTTCCTACCGGCCGTGATTGCGAACCTGCTGCCGGTGAACCGATTCTCCAGAGCATCAGTAAAGCGTCCCTGAGCACGGATAGCTTTATCTCTGCTGCCTCCTTCCAACAGACGACGAAGGTGCTAACGGATGCCGCTGTCAGTGGACAAACGGACAAACTCTCTGGTCTGAAAGAAAACGTCATTCTCGGACGTCTTATCCCGGCGGGCAGTGGGTTCTCCGATTTCCAAAATTTAGAGGTCTCGGACGAAAACCAACCGGAAGAAGTATCCGAGCCTGAAAAGCAGAGCGATGCTCAAACTGCTGAAGCCGCTCCGCCAGATATCGCAGATGCCCTCTTCCTTGCAGAGGACGAATAGTACCAAACGCCCATTGCAGGCAAGGTTTCAGACCTCGCCTGCAGTGCTTGTTGCGTTAGGCGACTGTCGGTTTCCTGTAACACAGAAACACCAACTTTAGGAAGATACCCCCCCCTTACCCCCCCGCAAGCAGGGGGGAATCAGAGGCACTGATTCAACGTGAGGTGTTTCCATTAATTATTTGCGCACACGGTAACTCGTAGGGGCTGGGTCACCCAGCCCTTACAAACGTGAAAAGTGTAAACATATTTTACGATTTTACTAT
>RKRO01000504.1 GCA_007571355.1 Candidatus Poribacteria bacterium
GAGTAGTGATAGTTTGGCGGATGTTCTCTGGACGTTCACCTTGAAACGCGAGCCAGATCGCGTGTGTCGTTGCCCGCGCCCCTTTCATGCCTTCAGGGTGGTTGTGTGTGATCTCGGTGACCTCATCAGAATCGGAGAGTGCAGCTTGTAGGTTATCCCGGTTCAGGAACGCGGCTGGCGAGACACGCATCGCTGCACCGTTGCCGTAACTGTTATAAGGCTCAGGTACATCAGAATCTCTCCATCTCCGAAACATTCCACCGTAGCCGCGACCATGATACCGACGGCATCACGCTTGCATCGTCTCTGCTGGTGGGAGGTTATGCAGCAAGATGTCTGCGACTGCGATTGTGCAAACAGTGTCATCTGTGAAACGGCAATATCTACCGAAGAACGGAAAATCCTTTGTCTTGATCCGATAGCGTTTATTTTCGTACATAGAACCAGCGATGTCGCCTATGATTGCACCTAACATTGTTCGTTCCTTTTGTTTTTTTTCGGAAAAATTCAGAGTTCTCCACTACCTATTGCGAATCTAATGCGTGAGAAAGGGGACCGAAAGATTATGAATATTATATTATCTTAAGTTATATTCTTGCACTGAATTATACGATATCCCGAGTTCAGATGCAAATTTTTTTTAGGTATGGTAAGACTAATAGGGGGGACTGGTCGGCACATGAGAGAATAGGCGTTCCAATTCATCCATTGACACACCTATAATCTGTCTAATATCTGCTGGTGCTAACCCAAGGCGTTGGACACCGAGGCTCTCCTCAAAATTCTCTTGTGTTAGCCCAAAATCCTTGTATCCCTGAATGGTATCTTTTAGATACGATATAGAGGGTGGTTTCGAACTTACAGATGCCTCTTCCATCCGATAGAACATGACGTTGTCTTGACGATATTTACCGTAGAGAAGAGGGTAACTTTCGAACCGATCGAGCGCAACCTCATGGTCTTTTGTTGTAAGTTTCCAGAGTCCGCCGTGAACAAGACCTCCTTCTGCTGGAATAATGTCTGCAAAATAATTAAAAACAAGTCGAAAGCCCTTGAGCTGGAAGGGCCCTATACGAGCAATACCAGGGCACAGTTGTTGCATGTGGGAAAAGTTCATGTTGAATCCATACGCAAAATATTGCATCGATGCCTCCTTTGGTTCTTCAGTCAAAAGTTCTTCTATAGTAGTTCCAAAAGCTTTCGCGATCAGGTGGCATCGCCAAACCGAAGGGGAGTCCTTCCCCTTCTCAAAGCGGGAAACCATCATTTGGGACGAGTCTATTTCCCTAGCAAGTTCAGCCTGCGTCATGTTTCGGATGACACGTTCCCTTCGTATGTTTTCGCCGAGTCTTTCCCTAATGTGTTGCGGAATGCTAGCTCTTCTGCCTTTTCTCATGATACCCTCTTTGCTCTGTAATAAAGTTATTTTCTACTTCTGTTTTATTGAGTTACCGGTCAACTCAAAATAATTATACTCTATTTTTAGTATCAAGTCAGGTAAATTATAATAAACATTGGAAATTTAGATGCCAAAAGTCCTATCTGTCAAAAATTTGTTACCTTTCCTCGAAAAATTCGTTAAATATACTTAAATGTATCGGTTATAGAGACGGTTCTCTTTTTCACGAAATTTTCTGTTAGCACGCTCGGTGCAACTTCACAAAGGATGCAAAATAATGGTTGAACTGACACAGAAAGACATCGAATTTTTCAAAACTGAGGGATACTTGGTGAAACGGAACGTCCTTAACCCGGAGTTGATGGAACGGGCACGGGCAAGACTTTGGGACGGCGCACCCGAAGGACGCAAACGTGAGGATCCCGAGACTTGGATAGGCCCCTTTACCCCTGAAGAGGAAAACATTGACAAAAGCAATAATCGGCGCGGTTTCCGTTGGAATTTCCGGGAACCCGGTGGAGAAGAGTGGATGGTTCAACTTCTCGCCACCGATCCGAACGTCTGGGGGATGGCGGAGCAGCTGTTAGGCGAAGGGAATCTGGTACAACCGCAACGTGTACGCGGTATCTACTGCACACTCCCTTACGGCGATGTCCCCAAGAAGTCGATCGGATGCCATGTGGATGCACATCCGTTCCATCTCGGTGCAGTCGGATACATTGACGATGTGCCCCCGGAAGGCGGCGGATTTACCGTCTGGCCAGGGAGCCATCAGGTCTTCTACTACGATTATTATTCACAGTATAAGAACGAACCGACACCGCAGTATGACGTTGACCGCGAACGTATCAGCAGAGGTCCGGGGATTGAATGCTACGGAAACGCGGGGGATGTTGTCTTCTGGCACCATCGCATCGGACATGCCGCTGGGCATAACTACTCACAGCAGATCCGGCAGGCAGTGCTATACGACTTCCGAAAAACTGAATTGGATCAGACACAGGAAGAGCCACCAAACGAAGACATGTGGCGGGATTGGCCCGGCATCAAGGCGTTGGAAACGCAATAATCATCTATCTCATCTGAGAGGCGCGGTAAAAAAATCGCGCCTCCTACGTTTAACGTAAACCCAATTCCTTTAATGTTGCCGCCATCATGTCGTAAGCAATCCGTGTCTTTTCCATCCGCATGTGTGGGAACGTTTCCACCGAGATATATTTATCATATCCGATTTTCCCTAAACTCGCTGCAAAGGTCCGAAAATCCAATGCATCTCCCTTCTCACCCGGAATGAGAAACGTACTATACGGATACATGCCCGTCACGCCTTTCACGTGGCAATGCGCGGTCAATGCCCCCAATTTTTCCGTAACCTCGGCGATGTCCTCGCCGAGGTGATAGAAATTCGTGATGTCATTGAGGGATTTCAGCGCGTCAGATCCCACGTGTTCAATCAGGAGTGTGACTTTTGAAGACGTGTCTATTGTTGTCGCTTCGTGATTGTGGATGTTCATCGTTAACCCAAGCTCTTCGGCACGGCGGCAGATCGGCTGCAATACATCAACGAGGAGCCGCCAAGCAAAGGCATCGCCTTTATCGCCGCCATAGCCGGTAAGAAAATTGACACCCCCTGCCCCCAGTGCGGCTGCCACATCTTGCAATAGGGCATAGTGGTCAATAGCTGCCTGCTGGTCTTCCGCTGCCAATTGGTACAATCCTTTTCCAGTAAAAGGATTGATGACAGACACCTTTAACCCACTGTCGGATACCATCGTTTTGACATCTTTAAGCAAACCGTCTGTGACTTCACCGGATCGGATATGTGCCTCTGGACCACACATCATTTCAATCGCATCGTAGCCGGTGTCGGCGAGAATTGTGATAACTTCTTGTAGCGGAATGTCTTTCATTCCACCCGCGTGATAAGAAATTCCAATCATTGTTCAGTTCCTTTCAGACCACGTTTTATCGTAAAATCCGAAAATAGATGCACACTTGGACAAGGATACCCCCCACGAAGAAACACTTTCTTCGCATTGGATTTTAGCGTTTGCAAAAACACCCGCCCCGCAAGCAGGGGGGAATCAGAGGGCCCTCGCTTCGATAGGATGTGTTTCCATAATTACTAGCTTTACTATATCATTTGTTTGTTCTTCCTGTCAGATCCCATATCTGTACGGTTCCGTTAACGTGCCCAGTGGCGAGTGTAATATTATCAGGGGCAAATTTCACAGTCAGCACGCCTTTTTCTCCGACATCGCCCACATTAAGGGTAGTGAGCAGCCGCCGATTTTCCACATCCCAAATAAAAATTGTGTTCCGCCGCGAATGTTTACCTGTACTGGCAAGCATTTTACCATCTGGCGAAAAAGTTAACAGATCAATGGAGCCGCCAGGGCTATTGAATGTGTGAAGTAGGTGTCCAGCGGCGGCATCCCACAACTTAACTTCCGCATCTGCAACATCACATAATTGCGTTACAACGCCTCGCCTACCAACCGCGAAGATTTTCCGGTCCGTTGAAAATGCCACTACGAAGGGGTCTCGGTGCCCAAGCAGCCGAGTGTTCCAAGTGTTTAAGGTATGGATTTGATATATCGCGTTATACACGTGGGCAGAACCACTTAGGTGTTCATAATGCCCTGTAACACTATCATATACACCAACAAAGCCCTGCTGGCTTACAGTGAGAAGTTTTGAACTATCCTGTAAGAATTCCAACCCAACAATTGGTAATGTATCCGTTGTAAAGGTTAATCGTGGACTGCCGGTGTTGACATTCCACAGCCGAATGGTATGAGGCACGAAATATCGTCTCGTTTCCTCCTGAATCGGCATGGAAGGGTCCACTAATACCTTTTGTCCCATGGTGTTCCTTGATCTCGAACTCACACTTGCCAATGTTTTTCCGTCTGATGAGAACGCGACTGCCACTGCCCTTGTCCAGCCTTTATTCACTTTAAGGGTCGTTATCAGCGTTCCGCTACTGACATTCCAGATAAGAATTTTTTGATGTCCACCAGCGGCGAGGGTTTGTCCATCTGGTGAAAACGCAATTGTCTTAATATCGTCCCTCAATCTTGGGCGGGACTCATCCCAAAGTGTTGCTGCGTGCGTGTACGTTTGAGCATATTCTTTCGGCAAATACGGTGCAGCATCTAACAGCGGGGGTATCATTCTGCCTAAGATGAAAAGGAGAAGCACATCAAATATCGCACACGTCAAAGCGATTGCGGCAAATATCCATTTCTTCCGCTTCAAGGTCTGTCCGGGCAGTCTGTCGTTCACGCGCCATCTGGTATGCTTTGGAAGTCTATAGATCGTTTGCATTTCATCGTTCCCGTATAAGCAGCGAACCCTCGCGCGTTACACACATAAGTTTGGTATCATCTCCCGAAAACACTAATTCTCGGATAACGCCTTCCGATATCGGTAGTGACGAAATTAGGGCATCTGTATCCACATCCCATACTTGAATGTGCCGGTCTCTTCCACCACTTACAAGCAGTTCGCCATCGCCAGAAAATGCCAGCGCGGTTACCGAATCAGTATGTCCTCTAAAGAGCGAAATCAGACGCTCATCATCTATATCCCACAATCGGACGAGTGTGTCCGAGCCGCCACTTGCCAGCGACTTACCTTGGGGGGAAAATGCGAGAGCCAAAACAAGTCCATCGTGGGCTGCGAAAGTTGACAGGAGTCGTCCGGTTTCAACTTCCCACAACCGAATTTTGCCGTCACCACTGCCACTTGCAAGCGTCGCACCCTCCGGGGAAAAAGTTAAACTCTTAATGCGTCCGGGGGCTTCCGCGGGAGTCGCAAGCAATCGTTCTGTCCGCGGATCCCATCCGGGCAGCGGCACACCGTCCGGTGATGAAGCTGCTAACGCCTGCACCAGATTGGAATTTCCGGCGAGCGTCAACACTTCACGAGCTGTCTCAGTATCCCACAATCGGAGCGTGTTATCATCACTTCCACTTGCAAGCAGCGAGTTATCTGGTGCAAACGCCAATGCACGCACTCGTTCTGTATAGCCTGAAAGCATGGCAAATTGCGAACCGCTGGCAGTGTCATATATCCAAATGCGCCCATCGCCACCTGCAGCGATCCGTGTGCTATCTGGTGAGAACGCGATGTTTTTCACTTGCCTTTTTTCTAAACGCGCTTTAAGCCCGGGGGGCAACTCAGATTCGATGTAATTCTGAAACACGTCTGTTTTTTCCATTTTTTAATCTACTGCTCCTGGGCTGTCTTTTACGGGGTTGGGAACATCTTAGGTTTGCAATCGTCAGTATCATGACGCGGGTTTCCAATCCAAAACAACCCCTGTGTACACATTCGGTTCATTCAAAAGCCCGTCGTACGCTTGTTTAATGTGTTCGGGTTTAAGACGATGTGAGATTAACGGTTCAACGTGTAGCTGCCCGCGCGCCATCCAGTCAAAAATAGTTTGTTGTTTACGCCACTGGGAGGTGCTGTTGCCGATGTCTGGATACATTGGCACGCACCATTCCAATGCCCCACGGATCGTAATCCAACGCAGATGCGTCTCGGAAAGCAGATCGGTCAAATCGCCATGTACGGAGACGCGCGGCGAACCGAGAATAATAAGTTGCCCATGATTGGCGGTTGCCCGGAGTGCCTGCATAACAACGCTACTATGCCCCACTGCATCGACGGTAATATCACCGAGTTCGCCCCCTGTAATCTTCTGAATCTCTGTTTGTGCTTCGTCGGCACTGCCCCCGACGGTATGTTCAATCCCGCACCGCTGCGCCAATTTGCGCCGCTCTGCTACTGGATCCACGCCGATGACACGACATCCATGAAGCTGAAACATCTGTGCTGCCAGATTCCCGACGAGTCCTAATCCAAAAACAACAACCCACGGGTTCGTACCGATTTCTGCAACAATGATTGCTGTCATCGCAACCCCTGCCATCCGTGATGCTGCGACAACTGCCGGGTCTACCATTTCCGTAACGGGTGCGACCAGCCGATCTTGCGAATAGCGGATCGTTGAAGCGTGTCGTCCATACGTAAAAACTCGGTCACCGACAGCCGCGCGGGTGACACCTGAACCAACCTCACGCACAATGCCGACATTCGCATAGCCAGAACGCCACGGATAGGCACACCACGAACCTTTTTGAAAGACTTTTGGCTCTCTACCGGTGTAGTTCGCGAGCTCTGTCCCACTGCTAATGAAAGTGTATTCTGTATCTATCCATAATTCGTTGGCAGCAAGCACCGGCGTGTCTATTGCATTTGTCTGTAATTCGACTTCGTTCTGACCGGTTACAACGACTTCTCTGATCTTCATAACGTCTCTCTTTCTTTTAATTCTTTAAGTTCTGCCTGTTTGATTTTATAAATGAGTGCTCGCATACGTCTGTATCTCACGAGTCCAACGAAAAAGGTGGCGATACCGAGTAGGATAAAGACGCTGCCGATGATTTCAACAACATGCGAACTAAAGATAGCAATTTGTGTGCTAAAGATGTCTTTGAAGTGCACAAAAGATAAACCTGCGACAAACAGTGTTAACGCTGTGCGGATATACGCGAGAAAGGTTCGCTCGTTGGCAAGGATCGTCCGGTCTGCAGCAAGGTGATCCCGTAAGATGAGTTGGTTTTCTAAATCCTTATAAGGGGTCGCTTCGTCTGACATTCATTGTCTACCTTTTATCGTAACATCCGAAAATAAATGCACACTTTTAGGAAGATACCCCCCTCCCCCCACAAGCAGGGGGAATCAGAGGGACCTCGCTTCTATAGGATGTATTTCAATCCTTACGGGCTTTACGATAATTCAAAAGAGATTTAAAATAATTACCCCTGCCTGCCAGCCATAAAAAGTCCGCATGCGCCGTAATCGCTTTGCAGTACGCCGATATTCTGCCGTGTAGCGCGCCGGGTTTCGAAAATAGCGTTCCTGTCGTTCTGGTGTGGACAGGTCAATTGTCGGCGTTAAGGCACTCAAGATAACGGCACTTATACCGAACAGGACAATGTTGACTATCGGCGGGATGCTGAGCATCACACCCAGCAGTATCCATCGCCACTTTGAGACGCTTCGCGACGCGTCGGATCTTGCAGCGTAGATCAGCGAGGCGGAAGGCGTTTTTAATTTAGAACCCATGCAAGATGCCGGTGTGGTTGACAAAATCCGCCTCGTGCCGTGCCTTCGCATTGTCAAAATGCTTCCTTCACACAGGATACACTAACTTTCGTAACGTAGGTTTTTACCGTTGTCGGGACCGCCTTGCTGCCAAACCCAAACATCGCGAAAATACGCCTGCTTTTCTGGAGGCAGTCCTTCAATAATGTGTTTCGGCACTGAAGGTCTATGGAATTGACAGCCGACGAAATTGTAGCAATTGAAGACAGCGATCCGGGGACGATTCGGATTTTTCCACGCCACCCCCGAGTGACAGAGGTTTTCTGTGAAGATAATTACAGAACCCGGTGGACAACTGTAGGTTTCGAAAAGCGGTGAATCTGTTTGTCGGTGCGTTTCAGGAATTCGGAAGTTCGCTTTATGACTCCCCGGTAAGAATAGCGTGCCGCCTTCACCGGCTTGGACTTCGTTCAGTTCAAAAACAACGCGCGTCAGTGCCGAGTATATCTTTCCATCATGGCACTGATAGTTGAAGTTCGGATTTACATTTCGTACACCGCCGTGTGGCGGTGGGCCTCCGTCTCCCGCTTGACGATAGGTGAACCAACTCGACTCCATCCGAATTTCCCCAAGAATCTCACGAAGAATGTCAATCACGACGGGGTGGTCAATTAAAAATGAAGCAGTCCCACCCGGAAACCGCCGTTCGTGGGGCAGCAAAGATTCCGGATCGGTGCGGATCGTTTCGATCTGCGCTTTCAGTGCCGAGATTTCCGAAGATGTCAAAACTTCAGGGATTAACAGGTAACCCTTGAGGTCGAAGATAAATTTCTGTTCTTCAGTCATAACAACGCCTCCAACAATTATACATTCGCTTCCCCCTTATTACTATTATACCAAATTTTTCGTTTTATTCAAATGATTTCTTTTTCGTAGAAACGGCATTCGCGAATAACGGATACCTAAAACTATCCGAAAATAATAACCTTTCCTTGACACCAACATAGACAAAATGCTATACTAAAAATGAGTTTATGGGCGGCATTTTTCGGAATCGTTTACAAACCGAAAAATTTGCTTTCATGGACAATACCGTGCGATGGAATCTATTTCATCTAAAAAAACGAGGTAACCAATTTAATGGATTTTAAACAAACGTTAGACAGCAAAATCGCAGCTTACAACTTACTTGACCATCCATTTTACCAAGCGTGGAGTGCTGGCGAATTGCCCGTCGAAGTACTACGCACTTATGCCCGTGAATACGGTGCTTTTATCGCTACGATACCCACCGGATGGGAAACAATCAACGATGCCGAAATCGCAGCGGAAGAAACCGAACACATCGATATGTGGGCAGATTTCGCCAACGGACTCGACACCGTTGTCTCCGAAGCGAAGATCCCGCAGGTGAAGGCACTGCTCCAGACTGCAGATGAGCTCTTCGCCGAACCGGGAACCGCCCTCGGTGCACTCTATGCCTTTGAATCACAGCAACCGGCGACAGCCCAATCGAAACTCGCTGGTTTGAAGGAATTCTACCAACTCCCTGAAACGGTTGAACCCTATTTTGAGACGCATTCCCACAATGATCATGAAGCCGAAAAACTGTTAGAGAGCATCGGGGCTTTGCCTTCGGAATCTCACGCCGCTGTTGTGCAAGCGTGTGAACAGATGAGTGCTGCCTTGTGGAACGCACTCACGGGAATTCACGATGCCGAATGCGCATGATACAGTAACATCATATTTTGACGCACTCGTTGATAGAGATGCTGAAAGCCTCATTGCAATGATGCTACCCGCCGCACACTACGTCAAGATCGGGACAGATGCAGACGAAGTTGTTGAAGGCAGCGCAGAAATCGCGGCGTATTATCGAAACCACGTCGCAAGCACTGAGGATTTCAGCATTCAGTTTATCAGCCTTGACGTTCAGGAACGCGGCGACACTGCTTGGTTCTACACGCGACAGGTCTGGAAACTCAAATGGCAGGGTACCCCCGAGGAATTCGTGATGCGGATGACAGGTGTCTTGGAAAACATCGGCGCGTCGTGGGAGTTCGCGCAAATCCATGCCTCAATCGGTGTATCAACAACGGAGGAGCAATTGTGATACCCCTTACGAAAGAAATTCAAAAAGCGATCAAGGATTCTCATGAGGATCCTGTACGGTTAGTGGATCCAGAGACAAAAGTGGAATATGTTGTGTTACCTGTTGAAACGTTTGAACTCATGCGAAAAGGGCGTTACTACGACGACGGTCCGCTCACTGAGGCGGAAAAGAATGCTTTGTTAATTGAATTCGGACGTCGCGCGGGTTGGGATGACCCGGAGATGGATATCTACAACGATCTCGTTTCAAAGGAGAAGTCATGAGTGTTAGACGAGGCGAGGTAATCATTGTGAATTACCCATACACTGACCAAACTGGAGGTAAGGTGCGTCCAGCCCTCGTTGTACAAGCTGATGTGTGGAACGAGCGGCTTGATAATACGATTCTCGCCAGCATCACCAGCAGCCGTAACCAAAGAAGGGGTGATGCCACGCAGTATTTTATTGATATTTCAACAACGAATGGACAACTGACAGGGTTGCGCTTTGATTCTATTGTTCAGTGTAAGAATCTACTTACCTACGATCAAAGCCGAATTCAGCACATCATCGGCAGACTCCCTGCGGCTGCGATGGCGGGAATAGACGCTTGCCTGAAAGCTGCGTTGGACATTCAGTAAGCGTCCTATCAACCCTTTTCTAATGGAGAAACCCTTGCAACTTTCAATGATCTCTTTTGATGGCGACATGACACTGTGGGATTTTCGGAAGGTCATGCGGCATTCACTACGGGCTTTACTCTAAAAAACGTGAGTTTGATAAGGTTAACAAATAATGCCAAAAGACGATTATTACACCATTTTGAATGTTTTACGCGATGCTTCCGATGCCGACATTAAAAAGGCTTACCGAGAACTCGCCCTGAAATATCACCCTGATAAGAATCCAGGCGATAAAGCAGCCGAAGCCAAATTCCGAGAAGTAAAAGATGCTTACGAACTCTTGGTCGACGTTTTGGAACGGAGGCGTTACGATCAACGACATCCATCCAAATCAGGGCGAGATCTGGAATGCAGTATAGCGGTCTCCTTACAAAACGTCACAGACGATAGTCCAATCACGCTTAGACACATCACATTTGAAGTCGAAGGACGTAGCATCCGGTTGACACTGGACAAAAGAGATGGCAAATATCGGTTACGTGGCGCGGGAGAAACAGGCACCTATGGGGGTGCTCCGGGGGATCTCTTCGTTGTTGTGAATCCAGAACAACGGCCATCTGCTGATGATGACCTTGGAACAGCAAAGCAGCACACCCAACAAACGACTGTCGGGAAAGATGAGGCACAGATGGTGCTGATTCCTGCCGGCGAATTTCAGATGGGAAGCACGACAGGTAATCCAAACGAGGAACCTGTGCATCCTGTTTATCTCGATCCATTTTACATGGACAAATACCCTGTTACCAATGCCCAGTATAAAAACTTTATTGATGAAAACCCGACGTGGAGCAAAAACTCCATCTCTACACGATATCACAATGGGAATTACCTAAAACATTGGAACGAGAATCATTATCCTTCTCATAAAGAAAATCATCCCGTTGTAGGGTGAGTTGGTATGCGGCAATGGCGTATGCCCAGTGGGCAGGGAAGCGTCTGCCGACCGAGGCGGAGTGGGAGAAAGCCGCACGTGGCGGGTTGGTAGGGATGCAGTACCCGTGGGGAGATATCATAGATACCAACAAAGTAAATTACAAGGGAAGAAGGACTACAGTTGTTGGCATATATCCTCCGAATGCCTACGGTTTGTATGACATGGTGGGTAATGTGTGGGAATGGTGTCTGGATGCGTATAATAAAGGTTTTTATGCGGGTTCCCCGGACGAGAACCCGATGGCTGGTGGTAATATAACAAGGACAGTAAATACCTATACAAATACTAAGTCTCGTCGTGTCCTGCGCGGCGGCTCCTGGAGCTCTACTGCGCATTCCGTGCGGGTTGCCAATCGCAACAACTATTTGCCGACATCTTCGTTCGCCAACCTCGGTTTTCGTTGTGCAAGGGCTGTAACGGCTTAGTGCTTTACTGCTTTACACCTATATGCTTTTCTAAAATTTGCTTGCGCAAAACCTTCTCTTTATGCTATTATGGTAAACATGGAACGCCCGAACAGCGTTACAACTAAAAACGCCCTCAATATTGCCAAGCCGAGCGCGTCTCGGATTGCTCTGGTAGAAAGCAACACACCGGATGCTCTCCAAAAGTTGTGCCGAGACTATTGGACATGGCACTTTGAGGAGTCGCTATCGGATGCTGCACGGTTGCTACTCCGGACAGACCTCGGATGGGAGGCGATGCCGCAGCTGACAACACCACCAGTCGGTGAAGTTATCTCGCCAATCGGCTACGCACTTGCCCATGCAGATGAAAAAGTCCGAGACGCAGCGTTACAAGTGTTAGATGTGAGTGTCAATATTCCGACTGGGATAGCCTATATCGGTGAAGAATCTGTTCCCTTGGAGATAGATGGATTTCAGATGGGTGTCTACCCTGTAACCAACGCGCAGTACCAACGGTTTGTTCAGGATACGGGACGTACGCCCCCGCAAGATTGGACAGATGGCATCTATCCAGCAAACAGAGGTGATCACCCTGTCGTTTGGGTAACGTGTGAGGATGCTGAGGCGTATGCCCGTTATGTCGGGGGCAGACTGCCGACATTTTCAGAGTGGCAATACGCTGCACGGGGAATTGCCGATGACAGACTTTTCCCGTGGGGGCACGAAATTGACAAACCCCGATGCAACACCGCAGAACTCGGCGCAGGCACAACGACTCCAGTCGTTAGTTTCAGGGACGGTATCAGTCCTTTCGGATGCTATGATATGGTCGGCAACGTTTGGGAATGGACAAACACACCGTACGACGATGAAGGAAATTTCCGCGTCGCATGTGGGGGCGCGTGGTATTACAACCACGACTATAGTACCTGCATCAGTTACGATTTTTTTAGCAACGGATACGCGGAATTTGTGATTGGGTTCCGTATTGTACACGCGGCATAGAGGGAAAGACGGATGAAAGATAAAAAAACCGAAACAGGAAATGCCTTAGCACCCGACGATTCTACGATCTCTTCAAACGATGTCCAAAAGGCACTCATCCAACGCGGGCAGGTCGATATTCACACGCATCAGACCGCCGCAAGGCACTTGAAGAATGGTGCCGATGCCTTAAACGCTCGAAACTACGCGAAAGCGATTGAAGAATTTGGACTCGTCATTCAACAGAACCGTGAATCGGCGGAGGCGCACTTCCATCTCGGCTTGGCGCATTTTATGCTCGGTGAATATGAGAAAGCAATAGATGCCTACAAAATGGCGGTCGCCTGCGAACCGGGCGAAGCGACGGCACACCTTAATCTCGCTGCGACTTACCGTCTCCTCAAACGCTACGACGAGGCAGTTGACGTTTACATACGTGCGATCCGTTTTATACCGAATCATCCAGAGTTGCATTCTGAACTTGGGGCAGTCTACGCATACCAAGGCAAGCGGCGTGAGGCAATTACCGCATACAAAACCGCAATGCGGATTAAGTTGAAACTTCAATCAGATATTGATCAAAGCACCTAAATTAGCATGAGGCTCGCCGGCTCATCGGCACGACTGGGCTGGGTCTACGGCAAGGCACATTATCGTAAATTGCACCTAAACGAACCGCAAGGAACATTAAAAAATGTTTGTTTCAGACGAAGATTTGATGATGAAATGTCGTAAAGGTGATACGGGGGCATTTGAATTGCTGGTGCGCCGGCATCAAAACCCGTTAATAAATTACATTCATCGCTTCATTAACGATTATCACCGCGCCGAAGACCTCTCCCAAGAGACGTTCCTCCGTGTCTTCAAGAGCGCGGGCCGTTATAAACCGACAGCGTCCTTCAAAAGTTGGCTCTATACCATCGCCACGAATTTGTGCCGAAACGAGGTTCGGAACCGTTCACGTCGGAACACCTGCTTCTTTGAAGATTTGGTCGAGGAAGGCGAGGATGTGTATCATACCGAAATCATGCGCGATACGCGTTATCTACCGGATGTGCTATTGGAAAAAAAGGAACAAAGACAGATGATCCGCAAAGCTCTCGCGCAGTTACCAGAAAATCAACGCGTCGCATTGACGCTCGTTACATATCAAGATTTGCGATACGAAGAAGTCGCGGAGATTCTCGGATGCTCGGTAGGGGCTGTTAAAGCGTTGATCCACCGCGCCCGGCAAAAAATGAAAAAACTGCTTATCAAAGCGGGAATAGGAGTGGAGAAGATCGATGAATAGACAAAACGAATTTCCAAACGTCCACAATTCAGAATGTGAGACGTACCTCGCGAATCCGGATGTACTCTCTGCTTATATTGACAAAGAGTTACCTACATGGAAACGTCATCTCATCGGATGGCACCTCAAAAGGTGCGGTACTTGCGCCCATCATCTACAGCGGCTGCAACACACCGACAATTTTCTCCGAGGCGCAGGCGATGTGGAAGTCTCTGATGGTTTCTTAGACGGTGTAATGGCGCGCGTCTCCGAAGCAGCACAGCATCAGCGACAGCAAGGATCATTCGGGTCGCGAATCCATGGGCTCATTAAAGTCTCCATTGGATGGATGCCCTCCCTGACAACGTTGGCTGGTAAACTTCGCTACAATATTCGTACACGCAGTCCAGTTTATATCTCCATACTGACATTTGCCGTTTTTACGATGGTCGGGGTAACCCTTTATCAGCCCTCTGGTGATAAGTTTGGCGCGGAATTGCGTGAACTGGATAACGAGAAATTAATCTCTTTTGAGGTTATTCAGCATGAGCCGCCGAAACGCTTGTTGACAACATATCTCCAAGGGAAGTGAGTCCCGCTTCAATAAATGATCTCATCTGTTTGCTGAGGTACTTCTGTCGCGTTTCCGGTGTAACCCGTAGGGTAGGTTTTTCTCATGAATTCAGCACCGAGTTTATACAAGAAATGGAAAATGAAATCCGCAACCCGCAAAGCGTTATGCATTTCGCTGGTGTTCCATCTATTCTTTCTCAGTGCAACATTTTATGTTGTTGTGCAGAACCAACCGATAGTCTCTGACACGGCAAGCTTAACAGCGGAACTTATCTCAGTGGAGCACGCTGTCCGCCCGAAGCCTCAGCTGCAAAAGCTTGCCCCGCGTCTTCGCGTGCCCTCACATGATCTCACAGATGTTAGTACTGGCGAATCTCCACCCTCTTTGGTATCACCCGTTGCTGTACCCTCTGCACCACCACGTCCGGCTTTGGGACGTAGCTTACAAGACGAAGTTCAAAAAGAGACACCTTCACCGTCTCTTGACCTTTCAACAAACAATTGGGGGGATGTTAGCACTGCTACCCGTACGCTTCAGGAGGCAGAAGGGAATCTATCAAAGACGGAAGCTGCAAGCCCAGCAGGAGATACCCCCTTCGGTGCGAAACGTTCCGGGCCCCCGAGGATTCAACGCGCGCCGAAAACTTCGACTTTTAAAATAGTTGAAACGGAAGAAATGAGCATATCGCCAGCACTTGTGGAAGAGATTCGAGAAAAACGGAAGGAACTACCGAAGGTAGCGTTTCCAGTGCTTATGAAAAAACTTGCAGAGGAGATTGTCGAAACAAGCGAGGGCGGTCCTATTGATGTTGTGTTTGTCATTGATGCCAGCGGCAGTATGGGCGATAACATCAGAGCCGTTACGGATCATCTTACGGAGATGGTGGATGTCTACCAAGCCTCCAAAATAGATTACGCACTCGGCGTGACAGAATTTGCAGCAAGGACCCAAAGAAACGAAATCAAGGTTTTTCAGTTGACGAGAAGTTTTGTAGAATACAAACACACCCTCCAAGCAATCAGTGTCCGTGGGGACGAAAACGCCTTAGATGCGATCGTACAGACAGTCCGGGAACTCCGGTTCCGTCCTACGTCTAAAAGGCATTTTATTCTGGTTACCGACGAACCGCTGACAAGCCTGCACGGGATTACACTCGCGAATGCTATTGCCCACTGCAGGGAGTTCGGTATTTATGTAAATGTCCTCGGGCTTCCGCTTGATGCGCATCAGTCGTTAGCCACAGAGACAGGTGGTAAATGGCACCTCATTCCTGAAGGGGCACAACAATGGTCACAACCGCAACCACAAATGGCACAACGCGCCAACAGGTCGCTGACACCGAGAAACAAAGCCGTTTCCTTACGCAATGCACAATGGGCGGATGTCGCAAAAATCGGCGATGTCGCGCTGCGATTCGGTAGTACGATCCCTATCGATATCGTCTTATTCATTGATAGTAGCGAGAGTATGGCGGATAAACTTCCTAATTTTTTGCAGCAACTTGATATCCTCGTTCGGGATTGGGATAATGCTTTCGTAGACTATCAAATTGGCGTTGTGCGCTTCCGATCCCAGGGATCGGTGAACATGATAAATGTCTACAATCCTCCGCAAACGCTGAAGCAAATTCGTAAAATCATAGAGTTACCGTGCCGAGACGATGAAACGTTGCTTGATGCTGTAGCAGAGGGCATGCGCCGGCTCAAACTCCGTCCCAACGCACGACCTTATTTTATTCTGGCTACGGATGAGCCCGCAGAAGGGGCATATTCACCCCTCGCGATTATACAAATGTTAGAACAAAAACAGGTTATCGTCAGCGTCGTTGGCACTTATGATGACTTTCAGCAACAGGTCGCAACAAAAACCGGTGGCGTTTGGGTGCCTATTCCTGAAGGACAAACGACAAATAATTCATACTGGTAAAGGATCAAGCTTGAAGATTGCAGTCCTCGTGTCAGGGAGCGGAACAAATCTCCAAACCTTGATGGAAGAGTTACATCAAGACGAAACAAGCGGAATCGAAATTGCAGTCGTCATTAGTGATCGGCAGAAGGTTTACGCGCTCACCCGCGCCAAACGCGCCGGCATACCCACACATGTCGTTAAGACTCGAGATTTCGGGAATCGCGTCGATTTTGACGCTGAAATTTCGAGGCTCATTGAACATTATGCCGCAGAACTCGTTGTCCTTGCAGGATTTATGAAACTGTTCCAACCGCCTTTCGTACGAAAATACAAAAACCGTATTATCAACGTCCATCCTTCGCTTTTGCCTGCGTTTCCGGGGGCACACCCTGTCACGGATACGTTAGCTTATGGCGTAAAATTCACAGGTGTCACCGTCCACTTCGTTGATGAAGGTGTAGACACTGGGCCCATTATCGCACAGTCAGTTGTTCCTGTCATGGACACTGACGACGCGGAAAATTTACACAACCGAATTCAGGTCGAGGAACATAAACTCTACCCTGAGGTGATTAAGTGGTATGCCCAGGGCAGACTAAAGGTTGAAGGCCGCAAAGTAATCGTGCAATAGTTTCAGTCTTCACTGACGCAGCTGCCGAATATGCCCTTTTGTGTAACCGCCACAAAGCACTCTTAACTGACAACTGACAACCGATACCTCGTAACCAATACAATGTTAGCAATCTCAACACTATGGAACGCCTTGAAACAGCAGGACGGTGCGGCCCTGTTCGATGAACTCAAAAACCTCGGTTTTGAAACACTCGAACTCAGCAGGCATCTTACACCGGATCAGATGGAGCAACTCAAGCCGTCCCTCCGTGAAAATCCACCGTGCTCCATCCATAATTTTTGTCCTATTCTACCGGGAACATCGCAAGCAGACGCGGAGAGGGACAAACTTCTACTTTCGAGTCTGGATACAGACGCGCGAAAAGAGGCCATTCGACGCACTCTCGGCACTATGGAACTTGCACTCGATTTGGAAATTCCGATTGTCGTCCTCCACCTCGGCGAAGTTGACACTTATGATCGGTCCTATCTGATGACGGATTTATATACCTATGGCGAACGCGAGTTTGAAGCCTTCAGCCCAAAAGTGACAGAAGCCACGGAATGGCGGCAACGGAAGGAGGCAAAACATCGAGATGCAGTTTTACGAAGTCTTGATGAATTAAACGAACATGCCCTACGGATGGAACTCTGTATCGCTATTGAGAATCGTCCACACTACTATCAAATCCCAAATTTTGATGAGGTTGGGTTATTCTTTGAGAAATTTTATGGCAGCCCGATGCGCTATTGGCACGATGTTGCACACGCGGCGCGGCAGGAAAGCCTCGGGCTCTGTCGGGCGGATAGATGGTTTACAGCTTATGCGGAGCATCTTATCGGCGTAAACCTACACGACCTTCAAGGTCTTGAGGCGTATCATCCGCCAGGTACCGGAGACCTGGCGTGGGACGACATCTTCAAACAGCTGCCTTCGGATCTCTTAAAAGTGTTGGAAATGCGTCCGTGTGAGGCGGAACCCGTTATAGCGGCACGCGAACTGTGTGAATCTTTATCACCCTTACCTGAAACATCTGATGCGTAAAACAGATCCAAGTATCACCTACTTTTTCACACAATCTGAACATGAGATCCTCAAATCTGTCAGTGCGTATATGATAGGGGTTCCCTGTGATGCAGCATTAGATGTACCGGTTATCACTATTGATGCGTTTGTTAAGCAGTTGCCGCAGACATTGCGGACGCAACTCCGTTTCGGTCTACACTTATTCCAGTGGGGCCCGCCCTTCTTTATCGGGAAAACGCGCCACTTTACGCAGCTTGACCCGCGTGATGCAGTGAGATATATAGAGACTTGGGCGAATAGTCGTTTCGGGATCCGACGAAAACTGTTCCGAGGTTTACGAGACATCGCTTTTCTTGGTTACTATAGTTCTCGTTAGGAAGATTATGGACGAGAATTGCCTCTTTTATCGAAAATTGACATTTTTCTGTTGACAAAATTTCGCTAATTTTCAATAATTAGGCACAAGCGTATGTGTTCAACATGTTTGATACAAGGCTATACCGCGTTCAGAAGGTTGAACTTCAACACGATAGACACGGAATTCGCAAGGAGGTTTTGAATGATTCGAGACGTAATTTGCATAGGAAGTATCGCTCTGCTATTATGTGCGCTGTCACCTATGATGTCAGCAGAGGCACAGCGCGATGAAGGTACGGTTGCTGGAAACTGGACCTTTGACGACGGCACTGCCAAAGATAGTTCCAAAAAAGGACTTAACGGTAACTTTACTGGGAACCCCAAATCCGTTGAGGGCATCGTTGGAAAAGCTTTAGATTTCGATGGTGAAGATGACGGTATAAAAATCCCCGATTCCGTAGACATTAATTCCGCCGGTCCGTATACGAATCGGACAGTCGCTGCGTACTTCAACTGCGATGATGTCGGGATTGACAGTCGGAAACAGGTAATTTTTGAAGAGGGCGGACGCACCCGCGGCTTAGTCATCTATGTATTTGATGGAGCGGTTTATGTCGGTGGCTGGAATCGCGCCGAGTATAACTGGAACGGTGAATGGATTTCTGCGGAAGTTGAGTCGAAACGTTGGTATCACGTCGGTTTGGTTATCCGCAACGCATCCGGTAAAGTGGAGAAGGACAGATTCGAGATGTGGCTTGACGGTAAATTGGTCGACAAGACAGATGGCGGTCAACTCCACGCACACGGGGACGACATCGGGATCGGGTTTACCAACCAGAACGCTGTCTACCATGATGAAGGCGGCAGTGGCACTAACATTGATTGGTTTGAAGGTCTGCTTGACGAGGTCGTCGTTTACGGATCCGCTTTCGACGAGGGTGATTTTAGGGCTGCCTCACAAGGCTTAAGCGTTGAACCGCAAGGCAAATTCACAACAACTTGGGCAGGTCTAAAAGCCCAACGTACACGGAAATAGCCTCAATATCAAGTTTGAGGTATCTAATAATAATCTACAAAGGAGATATGCCACAATGGCAAAATATCGTTTTATTTTTCTTTTCAGTGTCTTATTCATGCTGGTAGCCGTGATCGCTTACGCTGCGAAAGACGAAGCGACGCTTGAAGGGGAATGGAATTTTGACAACGGAGATGCCGCAGACAGCTCTGGAAAAGGCTTAAACGGAACAATTGTCGGAGACCCGCAAGTTGTTGATGGCGTTGTTGGCACAGCACTGCTTTTTGACGGTGTTGATGATGGTGTCAAACTCCCGGACTCCGTAGGTATCAATACGATTGCACAACCGAATTTCTACACGGATCGGACGATCGCTGCTTACTTTAACTGCACTGATGTCGGTATTACCGAACAGAAGCAGACGATCTTTGAAGAAGGCGGACGGACACGCGGTCTTGTCATCAATGTTTTTGATGGGCAGGTTTATGTCGCCGGTTGGAACCGTGCTGAATACCAGTGGCCTGGTGCCTTTCCCTCTGCGCCGGTAGAGTCGGGTGTATGGTATCATGTCGGCTTGGTTATCCGTGATGCCACAAACGCGGTTGAGCCCGGTAAATTCGAGATGTGGCTGAATGGTGAACTCATTGCAAGTGAAGATGGCGGCGCGCTCTACGGGCACGGCGACGATATCGGTATCGCGCATGTCAACGCCAACGCTGTTTTCCATGATGAAGACGGGGCAGGCACTAACATTCATTACTTCGGTGGCGCAATTGACGAAGTCGTCGTCTACAATTCTGCTTTTGATGCAGCCGATTTTGCGGATTACGCAGCATCCGTCGTAAGTGTTGAACCACAAGACAAATTTACGACCACGTGGGCGAGTATCAAAGCACAACGAACACGTCAATAGAAATTATTTTATTTTGTTGAAATTGTAGGGCGAGCCATTCGTGCTTCCGCCCTACATTGCTTTAAAGGACAGACGCTATCCGCAGTATAGGTTTAGCCAAATATTCAAAACAGGGATTTACGCCGAATCCGATCAGGAGGCACCTCACTGTACTTTCCGAATGTGAAACTTGCGTTTTTGTACCGTAAACCGTTCGTTTGCGGACGCAGGGGCACAGACGAACAGTCTATGCTACAAAGTTAACCCTTGTCAGATTTGCATATTAGATGCCAAAGTGGCATCCGTTTCTGCCACATTTGACAATAGTCCCCTTCTCCGAATTGAAAATTATGTATCCATTATTATCCGCTACACATTTTCCACTGCTCCTAAACTGCCTCAAATCCAGTAAGTAACACCCAAAATTCAGACAAAAAGCACCTACAAAAGCAGAGATGGCATGAAATTTGCTTATTGTTAAGTGTTGTTCACACGATTTATGCTAAAAAATAGATACAACAGTGGAGGTCATTATGAGATTTGATAGACTTACAATTAAAGCACAAGAAGCACTGGAAACAGCACAAAATCTGGCGGCGGATACCCAAAGTCCTGAGCTCAATGTCGAACACCTGATGTTGGCACTTCTCCACCAGACAGACGGGATTGTTACACCGATCTTCCAGAAATTGGGTGTTGATACTGTTGAGATTACATCCGCACTGGAAAATGTCGTTCAGAAAGCACCAAAAGTGCAAGGGGCTGCTTCTCAAATGCGCATCTCCCAAGCATTACAATCCGTTCTGGATGCTGGGTTCAAAGAAGCGACTGGACTCAAAGACGAATATGTCAGTACGGAGCATCTCCTCATAGCCTGTGCAGAAGCAAAGCAGACCGAGGTCGGCAGAATCTTACGGGAGGCGGGTATAACGAAAGATAAGATTCTCAAGGCGCTCGTTGATATCCGCGGCAATCAGCGGATTACCGATCAGAATCCAGAGGACAAATACCAAGCACTTACTCGATTCGGTCGGGAACTCACACAGGAAGCGATTTTAGGCAAACTGGACCCGGTTATCGGACGTGATGATGAAATCCGCCGCGTGATGCAGGTTCTCTCCCGAAGACGGAAAAACAACCCTGTCTTAATCGGTGAACCCGGTGTCGGAAAAACGGCGATTGTCGAGGGGTTAGCACAACGGATCGCTAACGGTGACGTTCCAGAGAGTCTCCGCGAGAAACGGCTCATTGCTCTCGATCTCGGTGCCCTGATTGCAGGGAGTAAATACCGTGGCGAGTTTGAAGATCGGTTGAAAGCCGTTCTTGCCGATGTAGAGCAAGCAGAAGGACAAGTCGTTCTCTTTATTGACGAACTCCATACCATCGTCGGCGCGGGGGCTGCTGAGGGGGCTGTCGATGCGTCCAACATGCTCAAACCCGCCTTGGCACGCGGCGAATTGCGGTGTATTGGTGCCACGACGCTTGACGAGTATCGCAAGCATATTGAGAAGGATGCTGCCTTAGAACGCCGATTCCAACCCGTACAGGTCGAAGAACCGTCCGTTGAAGACACGATCGCGATTCTGCGAGGTTTGAAGGAACGTTATGAAACGCATCACGGCGTACAAATTCAAGACAACGCCATCGTTGCCGCCGCAACCCTTTCAAAACGTTATATCTCTGAACGGTTCCTCCCAGATAAAGCTGTGGATTTAGTGGACGAGGCTGCATCGCGCCTGCGGATTGAAATTGATAGCGTACCAGAGGAGATTGACGAGGTGGAACGTCGCATCATCCAACTCCAGATAGAGCAGCAGGCACTGGAGAAAGAGAAGGACAGCGCGTCCCAGCAACGTCTCGAAAAACTGATTGCTGAACTCGCCGGGCTCAAAGAACAAGCGGATGCACTCAAAGCTGCATGGCAGAACGAAAAAGCGAGTTTAACGCAGATTGGCGCGTTAATGGAGCAGGTTGAGATACTCCGCACCGAATCTGAGCAAGCCAAACGCTCCGGCAATCTCGCCAGAGCCTCAGAACTCGAATACGGCAAGATACCGGAGCTCGAATCACAGCTCAAAACTGTTCGAGACACCCTGGAAAGAAATACACAAGGCACACAAATGCTCAAGGAACAAGTCGGTGCGGAAGACATTGCCGAAATTGTGGCAAAGTGGACCGGCATCCCTGTGTATCGACTTATGGAAGGTGAGACACGGAAACTGGTCCACATGGAAGAGCGTCTGCGCGAACAGGTGATCGGGCAAGATGAAGCAGTGCGTGCGGTCTCCAACGCTATTCGTCGAGCTCGTGTTGGACTCGGCGATCCCGATCGACCGCTCGGTTCTTTCCTTTTCATGGGCCCCACCGGTGTCGGGAAAACGCATCTCGCCAAGTCACTCGCGGAATTCCTTTTCGATGATGCGAATGCCATGACGCGTATTGATATGAGCGAATACATGGAAAAGCATACCGTTTCCCGATTAATCGGGGCACCCCCCGGGTATGTCGGCTACGATGAGGGCGGGCAGTTGACAGAAGCAGTGCGGCGACACCCGTATTGCGTCATCCTGCTTGATGAGGTAGAAAAGGCGCATCCGGAAGTCTTCAACGTCTTGCTCCAGATGCTCGACGATGGCAGAATGACGGATGGACAGGGACGAACGGTCGATTTCAAGAACGCTGTTGTCATTATGACCTCTAATATCGGCAGCCAATGGATTAGCGATGCACTTTTGGATGGGAAAGAAATTCGTCGGAAGGTAATGGAAGCTGTACAGGCACATTTTTCACCTGAATTCCTGAACCGTATCGACGATCTGATTATCTTTGATCGGCTCGGTATTGACGAGTTGAAACGGATTGTTACGCTGGAACTGACGCAGTTAAGCCAACGTTTCGCGGAGAAAGATATGACGTTAACGCTCTCTGAATCTGCAAACGAAGAACTGGTCAACCGCGGATTTGATCCAGTCTACGGTGCTCGGCCGCTTCGCCGGACCGTCCAACGGGATATTCTCAATCCGTTGGCAATCCAGATGCTGGAAGGTACTTTCCGCGATGGTGATGCGATCGCTGTTGACTTTGAAGATGGGGAATTCATTTTCCGAAAGGCATAATTAAACTACTGTAAGGCGAGGTTTCCATACCTCGCCTATTTCTTTATCAAACACTTCCGTTGAAGGTGAAAGTGCCTCTACAATAAGGGTCGGGTTGAGGAGTGTGTCGAAGACGTTATCCTCAAATTGGGGTTCGCCACAGAAAACGACAACATTAGGATAAAAATATGCACCTTTTGGGCCCGTCTTCACGCGCCTATTGTTACTGATAACTTCACACTCCCGGTCTCTCAGTTGGAATGTTCAGTTCAGTGACTATATCCGCTGTGATATGAGTATGGGCCAGACTCGCCCCGGACATTGCAAGTATTTCTCCGTCCGCGCATGTTGCCCTGGAAACTGCATTTTAAATTTCTGTGCATGCGCGAGATGTATTGTACTTGAATGGAAAGTTTTAATTTGGCAATTTCTGGGCAGATGTGGTATAATCAACATGTAGTTTCAACGGTTTTTGAGTTCTATCTGCCCAGTAAAAAGCGGTAGAACTATGATGGGTTTATACATGCCAGCGCGAAAGTGTGTAGGAGTATAAATAACTATGCGCCCGCAATTAATTCAAAGAATGGCTCAGATTGATAGTCAAGTTGAATTTGAATTGACAACAGCTAGTAAGGTATCAGGTCTCCTTAAAGAGATTGGTTCTGAGCATGTTTTGCTAGATACTGCTAACGGCCCAATAACAATTTTGGTAGATTCAATAATTAGTGTTCAGAGTTTAGTCAATGTTAATGACTTTAAATCTACATCTAATACTCCGAATCAGGATAATCAAATTGACACGGCCGGCTCTTCAAATTCCAAACCGAGTGAGGTTGAAGGTTCGGGCTCGACGAACAATTCTCCGGATGAGGTTGAAGCATCTGGCTCCTTAGATACAGACACAGCATTGATAGAACCAATTCCAGAGCAGGATAAAGTACCTGATGTTGTAGAAACTAACGGAGAGTCAGCAGACCTAGTTTCGGAACAGAATGCAACTCCCAGTTCTACAGATACTAATACAGAATCAGCAGGTTCGGTTCCAGAAGAGTCTGCGGAAGTGGACGTTACAGATACTGACACAGAATCAATCGCATTAGTTAATGTTGAGGATCAAGTTTCTGACAAACTTGATGAAATTGATAAGCGTTTTAAAAACGAAATTGAAGGGGCTAAAATTGAATTGATGCCCCCAGACTTTACCTTTCCAGCAGAAGAATTGATAGGTTGGCAAAATACAGATATTGCCGGCAAATGGTTACAAATCAAGAATAAGTTTGAGAACGCTCACAGAATCAATGAATTAAGCACAAAGTTTGGTAGGATCCAACCACTATTAATTGAAATCAAACCTTTAGTTAGTCGTTTTCCTAATTCTCCATCCCTAAAACGTGTTTTTGCCTTTTTCAACGCGCTTTCACATCCAGGCGATTGGCAAGAGGCTATTCAGATTTATCAAGAAGTAGCAATTACTTCAGAGAATGCAAGCGATTGGTTTAACGTGGCGGTATCTGCATTGAATCTCAATAAAGAAGAACTTGCATGCTATAGTCTGGAGAAATTTTTCCACGGTGTTTCGGTTATCGATGCTCCTGATGCGTGGTATGTTTATGTCAGCCTCGTAGAAAAATTCAACAACCTTTCTAGTTTCCGTGAACTGTGTAGAAATGACGAAAACGATATTGCTGATAATGAAATTGAGGCGTTATTAGATGCGGCTATATATCTGTTTAAAAAGAAGGTCTCTACGGAATTAGCGAAAGAAATTGTAGCGAAACGTATCAAAGGTGAACCAGCGGAATCTCTGCTAAGGGAAGTGTGCCAAAAACTTGGTGGGCAATCTACTGAGTCTTACCGTCATTTTCTAACGGAGTTCATGAGCGCGATGATTGCCTCAGAGAAAATAGTACATCCAATACCAACACAAAAATCAGATCAAAAAAAACCAAAAGGAAGATCTTTATGCAAGCGCAAAGCATGCTGATTTAGAAGAAAAAGACCTTGAGAAAGCAGAACGGCTTTTCCGAGAGTGCATTCGTCAAAATATCCGCCATGACAGTGCGATTAAGGATTTGGCAATGGTGCTTGTTCGATTAGAGCGTCCCAGGGA
>RKRO01000152.1 GCA_007571355.1 Candidatus Poribacteria bacterium
ATGTCGCGCAGTTTTGCATAAAGTTCATGGTATGTGATGTCGCCTTTCTGTACGAAAAAGCCGCCGGAGTCGAACATCACCTCCTCCGTTTCGCCGGTGCGTTTGAGTTCTCGCACAAAGGCGAGGGTCGAAGGGCTTGCAAGCACCGGTGAAATCAACAATCGTTGGAACGGGTTCGGTTTACCGCGCGCCCAATGAAAATCGTGGGCGTGTGTATGCCAGAGCTCGTAGATTTTCCGTATCTCTCCGGGTGCAATTGTTGCAGACGCAAAGAAATGCGGTGAATGTTCCGGGGGCGTATGAAGATGCTCGGTGCCGTTCTCGTGCAATTCCAACCTTCGCGGTAGCGCGGGCAGAAAATAGTGCCAGACGTTGAGCGGTCGTTTCTTCCCGGTTTCCGTTCCAGTGCGCGTCCATTGGAGTTTCTCGTAAAACGCATTTGCCGGAAGGGATTGGGGACACTTGAGTCGGATATGTTCGCCGCCTGCTACATTGACGAGCCATGTTAACCGCTGGATGAGGCGTTTTCCGATGTTCTTTTTCCGGTAGGGTTCGTCAATAGCAATATCGTAAAGCGTGGCGTTGTTATCCTTTCGGATGCGAAAATTCGCGAATCCAACGATCTTATTATCCTGTGCAGCGACGAGGAGCCATCCTTTTTGTTGTGCCTCGCGCAGCACAGAGATACGGACGAAACCTAATTCTGCTTTATGCCGGTCGGCAACTGCTTTCGCGCCAGCGACATCCTCCGGGCGCGCCATACGGATAATGATTGGTTGAATTGCGCGTGGCAAAACACCGGATGTGTTAGTTCGGGATGAGGTCTTCAAACTTTACCTCTCTCACTTCTGGTTTGAAATTTGTGATGAAATTCCATAACTCTTGAGCGGTTTCAGAGCCGCAGTTTCTAATTGCTATCAGGGCTGTAGCGTCGTTGTAGGTTACGAACCCGGTCTCGGAAATATCCGCTTTGGCGAGAACATAACTGGCGCGTGTGCTGAGTCCTTTTTGTTTCCAGATGGCAACGGTTTTTGGAATAGATTCTGAATTTGGCATTGGTTTATTCATGTCGCATTACCCCGAGAATAGCGTCTTTTTACCCCTCTGGGTCCCTCCGCAAGCAGGGAAAACACGCCTGTATCCCCACAAGCAGCAAGAAAATTTATTGTTTTTGGCATAGTTAGCAACAGAAAAGCCCGCGACGCGTCCAAAGCGCGTGCAGGCGAAAGACAACAGTATGGATGAAATTGCCGAAACTACGTCGTGAAGTAATTTTACTTAACAGATGTTGAGTGGGGGGGGGGTAAGTGGTGTTGAGTAGAAAGCTAACCGGACTGAAACGCCAGGCGTGCTCAGCAGGTGCTGAAGCCTTCTGGTTAAAAACAGTGTTAAGTGTATTTACAGATCGGTTTTTCATAGTTGTATCTGTTATGCGCGACAAGGTTAATATCGTTCTACAGCATTCATGTTAGAAACTTCGTATATCTCTGCAATAATATAACAAATTTCCCAAAAAAATGTCAAGCGGAAAAATGTAGTCACTCAGGGTTATTTATCGTAACATCCGAAAATAAATGAACACTTTTATGAAGATAACCCCTCCTCCCTTTTATCAAGGGGAGTCAGATGAGGGTCGTTGCGGTTTGATGTGTTTCCATCATGATGGGCTTTACGATAATCGAGGGTTGATAAACACATAGAAGTATGCTATCATAAATGCAAAACTGTGTCTACTCAGAAACCAAACTATGGATAAAGCACGCGCTCTGTCTTCAAACATTACGCATAAATTCTTCTCCATACTGAATCGAAAGCAATCCCAACAGCAAGAGCATGCCGACGTATGCGTTATTGGTTCCGGTGCAGGTGGTGCTGTCGTCTCAAAAGAACTCGCTGAAGCCGGGTTATCAGTAATCGTTTTAGAGGCAGGCGAGAATCACGACCCTACCACTTTCGGCAGCTATGAACCAGAGATGCTGCGTCGGCTTTTTTGGGATAGTGGCTTACGGCGCACACGGGACGATGCCATTGTCATTTCACAAGGCAAAGGCGTTGGTGGTTCAACTGTACATAACCTCTGCTACGCCGTCCGTCCACCACAGGGACTCTTAGACAGATGGCGCGTTCCAGACCTCTCGACGTATTTTGAGCACGTAGAGCAGACACTCGGCGTTACCCAGATACAAGAAACAGACATAAACCGTTTAAACGCCGTTATTCGCAGCGGATGCGAAGTGATGAAGTGGCGCGGGGTTGTGCAAAGACACAATAGAGGGGTATGCCATGCCTGCGGATCACAATGTCTTTTCGGATGTCCACTCTCGAAATCAATTCAGGACACCCCAACAAGAACGGGCAAACAGAGCATGGCTGTCACGTATATCCCTTTGGCACTTGCTGCAGGCGCGCTGCTCTATAGCAACTGCACAGCTGAAAAAATCCACGTGGAAAAAGGCAGGGTCATCGGTGTTTCTGCCCAACTGCCATCGGGTAACTTGTATGTTCAAAGCAAAGTGGTGGTACTCGCCGCCGGTGCCATCAACTCGCCACAACTCTGGTTAAAAAGCCGACTGCCGAGCACAAACCGGTGGACTGGCGCGAATCTCCATCTGCATCCCGCCGTTTTTGTCGGCGGAATCTTCAACCAAACTATTGATGGACACCTCGGTATCCCACAAAGTTTCTATATTGATGAGTTTCTTGACATGGAAAAGGGATCAGGCAAAGGCTATTTGCTCATGCCTGCTTTCGGTTCACAAGTGATAGTTGCGGCAAGCCTGCCGGGATTCGGCGACAACCATCAAGAGCTGATGGAACGCTATCGTCACATTGCAGCACTCCTCGTTCTTTTGCATGATAGAACAGCCGGGCGAGTCTCCATAAATTACAGAGGTGCGCCAAATATCACATACCGACTGCAAAGGTCAGATAAAAAGGTGTTAGTAGAAGGTATAATCAACGCCGCGCGCCTGCTTTTCGCTGCGGGCGCGACTGAGATTGTGATGCCTTACACACAACATCTCCCAATTAAAACAGAAGCAGATCTTGAAATTATTCGCCAACGTGGTATCGTGCCAAACGACATCATGCTCGCTTCCAGTCATCCACAGGGCACACTCCGAATGGGTGAATATCCGGGTAGATCCGTTGTTAACCTTTCGGGGGAATCCCGTGCGGTGAAAGGCTTGTTTGTCGCCGACGCGAGTCTGTTTCCCACCTCTATCGGCGTGCCACCGATGTTGACGATCGCCGCGCTTGCTGAACATGTCGCAAACCAGATTCTCGAAAGCGGTATCGTATAGAACGAAACTGTATTATAGTAAAGTCAATAATTATTGAAACACATCCTATCGAAACGATGTCCCTCTGATTCCCCCCTGACAAGGGGGGAAGGGGGGTTGGCTTCCTAAAAGTGCGCATTTATTTTCGGATTTTACTATATGATTGAATCAATTCCATACTATTCACTCGGCAACTTCCCGACCCCCGCGCAGCGTCTCTCAAACTTGGAACGTGTCCTTGGTTTCGAGTCGCTTTGGATAAAACGAGATGACCTGAGTGGTCCGCTGGGCGGTGGAAATAAGGTGCGAAAACTGGAGTACATGTTCGCAGCAGCACATCCCGATGAGGGTGGAAGGAAAACGCTTTTCACAATCGGTCCAACGGGTTCCAACCATGTTCGAGCAACAGCAGTCTATGGCAAGGCATCCGGATTCCATGTGGAATGCCTGCTCTTTAAACAACCGCCTACTGCTTATTTAGAAGCGAACTATCGCGCAATTTGCGAACACGCCGCAGCGGTCTACGAAGTGGATCGTATGACGACAATGTTTGTACGTTACGGTTATGAACAGTTGAAAACGGCTTTCGGGATTGGAGCGGAACGTTATTTCATTCCGGCGGGTGGTTCATCGCCACTCGGTTCCGTTGGCTACGTGAAAGCTGTTTCAGAACTAAAATCACAGATTGACGAAGGCATCCTGCCAGAGCCACGATTCATCTTCGTGCCGGTAGGTACCTGCGGCACTATGGCAGGTTTAGTCGTCGGCGTTCGACTTGCAGGGTTGAAATCGCATGTCGTCGGTATCCGCGTTGCTGATCGTGTGGTCGCAAACTCGTGGGCAATCTCACGGATGGTCAAACAGATCCGTCGCCTCATTGGAGTGGCGGATTCAAGTAGTCTCTGTGCACAGCATATTGAACTCTGGCACGATGACTTCGGAGACGGGTACGCTATCCCGACCGAAGCGGGTGCCCGGGCAGTGGAAATAATGGCTGAACACGAAGGCATCACGCTCGAAAATACCTATACCGGCAAGGCATTCGCAGGGTTAATGCACTACGTAACGGCGCACGGATATGAAGATGAACCGATCCTCTTCTGGCATACGTACGGTACAACCTAGCTTCGGCATATTTGTCGAAAACCGCCATCCCACGCGAAGGAAGCATAATGAAAATAGACAATGGAAAACCGAGTTTCGTTCAAGCAGGCATGTCTATCATTGACTGCGATCTCCACAACCGGTTACCCTCACACCAGATGCTCTACCCGTACTTACCTGATTACTGGTGCGACTATTGTGAAGAGTCCGGTTTCCCTGGTCCCGATGCCGATGACTATCCTGATGGGGTACCGACCTCAACACGTCCGGAGATTACACATCCTTCAGGAGATCGCCCAGCGTCGGATTTGGCACTGCTACGCAAACATGCGCTCGATTTCTGGAACGTTGAATACGGCATTCTCACGTGTGGGTATCGGGTGCAGAGCGTCCACAATGAGGATTTCGCGGCTGCACTGGCTTCGGCAGTCAACGATTGGCAGATTGAACACTGGCTTGACCCAGAACCGCGTTTACGCGCGTCATTGATTGTGCCAAGCCAAAACCCTGAACTCGCAGCACGGGAAATTGAACGTTTAGGTGAGCATTCGGGGTTTGTACAGGTAATGCTACCCGCCCGATCGCAAGCACCTTATGGCAATAGACGTTATTATCCGATGTATGAGGCAGCTGTCCGGCATCAACTCGTTGTCGGTATCCATTACGGCGGTGCCCCCGGACTGCCACCGACCTCAGTCGGATGGCCCTCAACCTATTTGGAGGAATACGTCGGCATGTCGCAGGTATTTCAGGCACAAGTGTTGAGTCTCATATCTGAGGGTGTTTTTGACAAGTTCCCCGATTTACGCGTCGCGCTCATAGAAACCGGTGTTACGTGGATGCCGTCGCTGATGTGGCGGTTCGATAAAGAGTGGCGCGGTTTACGAAGTCTGACCCCGTGGGTCAAGCGACCGCCATCAGCCTATATCCGAGAACATATCCGCATGACGCTTCAACCCATTGACGCGCCACCCACCGCGGCAGAACTGCTTCAGATTGTCGGTCAACTCGACTCCGAAGGTATGTTGATGTTCTCAAGCGACTACCCGCATTGGCATTACGACACGCCCGCAGAGGCGTTTCCAGCACAGTTACCCCAATCACTGACACGCAAAATCTTATCCGAAAATGCACGGGAATTCTACAGCCTCTGATGCATCCCTGCGACAATAAACCACCGGTAGTACCTAACGAGCTGTGCTAATTAATTTTGGTTTTATAGCGTTTACTTAGACGCGAACGATATTTTTCAGTTTTATCGCGAACCAGGCAAACCCTGGACCCACAAAAGATCGAGAAAACAATTAGCACAAGTCGTGTACCTACTAAAGGAGAGACCGATAATGACGCATGAAACACTTGAGATAAAAGTCGATCAGCTGTTTGCAGAATGGAATAAACCAGATTCTCCGGGTGCTGCCCTTGCGGTTACCAGAGACGGTAAAACCATCTATACACACGGATACGGCAGGGCGAATCTGGAATACGATATCCCGATTACACCGACGAGCATCTTTGACATCGCTTCAGTGTCTAAGCAATTCGCGGCGTTTGCTATTACAACCTTAGCACACGACGGAAAACTTTCTTTAGATGACGATATACGGAAGTACCTACCGGATGTCCCAGACTTCGGGCACACAATAACGATCCGGCATCTCCTACACCACACCAGTGGATTGCGGGATTGGGTACAGTCGCTTGTCATTGCGGGTGATATGATGGATGACGTAATTTCGTTTAAGCATATCTTGAAAATGGTCCGACATCAGAAAGCGCTCAATTTCAAGCCTGGGGAGAGATATCTATACAGCAATACCGGATACAATCTATTGGCAGCGATCGTCGAAACCGTAACCGGAGATTCGTTTCGAAAGTGGACGGATGTCAACATATTCAAACGGATCGGCATGACGAGCTCCCATTTCCACGACGACTACGAAATGATTCTGAAAAACCGGGTGTACTCGTATCAAGCCGTCGAAAACGGACGGTTTAAGCACGCCATGAATAATACAAGCGCACTCGGCTCAAGTTCGCTTTATTCAACGGTGGAAGACCTAGCGAAATGGATTCTGAATTTTGATAACACACAGATTGGCAAACAAACAGTGATTGACCAGATGCACCAGCGCGGTGTACTTAACAACGGCGAGCAGATTAGTTATGCTTTCGGACTGAGTATCGGCGAATACAGAGGTTTGGAAACAGTCGGTCATAGTGGATCGTGGCGCGGGTTTCGGAGCCACTTAATCCGTTTTCCTGAGCAGAGATTTGGCGTTGTCATCTTGTGTAATCTAAACACCTTTAATCCGCTCCGTTTGGCAGAAAAGATCGCCGACCTCTATCTCGCTGATGTCCTTGCACCTGAAGAGACACCTGCACTAAATAAAACAGCACAACCCACCCAAGACACCAAACCTGAAATGCTAACATCAGACCAGTTAACGGAATTCACAGGGAACTATTACACGGAAGAACTCGACACAACTTATACGCTTGTTGTGTGCGAAAACAGACTCGTAGCGCAGCACAGACGGCACGACGACATATCGCTAACGGACGCTGGCGATCATTTTATTGGGAACACGTGGTTTTTCCCAGAGATCCGTTTCACACGAGACGAAATCGGACGCATCACAGGATTTGAACTGACAGGAGGACGCATTAGAAACTTATATTTTGAGAAAAGGGATTAAGAACCAACAGATGCACAGTCTAAACGATAGGAGATAAAAGTATTGTGGATCAACCAATTTCTAAACCCTATTTGCCTTGATGGATAGGATGATTTGGTTTTCGGTTTTTGTCCAATTTTTAGACTCCCAGACCGGGTGGGTTCGGTTTGCAACCGAATCGGATTCTACGCGGAAACCTTGAAACTTTCAAAACCTCTTCAGTCCGGTAGGGAACAGTATTTCTATAGCAGCATATAGCCAAAAAACTAAGCCCCGTAGGGCGGCATGTTTATATCTTACATCCTCAAATGCTGTCCAGGATCCCCAAATTTGCACCTATGGTGCGCTTTGCAACCGAAACCTGAAGCCATCCCAACCG
>RKRO01000408.1 GCA_007571355.1 Candidatus Poribacteria bacterium
CTCCCAGACGGCACCAACATCGAAGTCATAAAAGATGGATCCATCAACATCTTGGATTCCGTCAACGATGTACAGACAAACATCATTATCGGAATCATCTTAACCTCAATTATTCTCTACCTTTTCCTCCACAATTTACGCATGACAATTATCGTCGCCGTTGTGATGCCGACGTGTATCCTGTCAGCGTTCATGCTGATGAGTGCTTTCGGATTTACGCTCAATATCATGTCAATGCTCGGTCTTGGGCTCTCAATCGGAACGCTCGTTGTCAACGCTATCGTCATTTTGGAAAACGTGACGCGCCGCTTGGACGCAGGAGAACCCGCGAAAATTGCCGCCGTCGAAGGCACGAAAGAGGTAACCATCGCTGTGATCGGCTCGACAATGACAAACGTTTTCGTTTTCGCGCCGATCGCTTTTATGTCCGGCACCGCCGGCGCATTTTTCATCGAGTTCGGGTTGACAGTGGTCTTCGCAACAATCTTTTCTCTCTGGACCTCCTTTACGATGACCCCCATGTTAGCCGCTTACCTCCTAAAACCCAAAGCAGCAGATTACATGCCAAACCTATTCTTCCGACTCTGGAACAGCGGTATGCAACGCCTCGAAGACGGCTATGCAAGGCTACTTCGCTGGTCACTGCAATACCTATGGGTCAACGTGTTAATCGCAATTCTGCTCATCGCCGGTTCCATCCTTTTAACCGGCACACTGGGCAGCGAATTTATACCAAAATCCAATGGCGATTTCATCAGTATCAATGTCGAACTTCCACCGGGGACAACCTTAACAGAAACAGACGAAATAACATTGGAGATGGAAACCGTCCTGAAAGCCTCGCCTGAAGTCAAAGATGTATTAACGAAAATTGGTAAAAGCGGCAGCACCGACGAGGGGGCTGAATACGCCGAATTACTGGTCGTTTTGCCCGAAGGGCATAAAAAACACGTCCTTGAGGTAAATAAACACCTCCGATCCCTCTTGGAGGGTAAATTCCCCGGAGTCATGCGCCAACAAGTACTTCCCGGCACCACAGGACTCGCGGGCGGCGCAGATATCAAAATCGAAATATTAGGTAACGAAGCACAAAAACTCACTGAAATAACCAGCCAAGTCAAGGGAATCGTAGATAAGATGCCCGAATTAGTCGAGACAAAAACGACCCTCCGAACAGGCAAACCCGAACTCATCTTCTTTCCTGACCGGAATCGACTCACAGATTACGGCACCACCGTGGCAGAGGTAGGACAAGTCTTGAACTACAGCCTCACCGGTGCAATTGCCTCCACATATCAAGAGGCAGACGAAACTTATAACATTCGGGTCAAAATCGCAAAGGCAGACGTAAACATTGCTGAGCATGTGGACCGAATCTTGATCCGAACCCGAAAAGGGTTAGTCCCGTTGTCGGCATTGGGATCCGTTATTCAGCACCCCGGTGAGACCCAAATCTCCCGAAAGGATAAACAGCGGCTGTTTCTCGTGGAGGCAAACATCCTTCACGGTTCCCTCGGAGAAATCACAAGCCACATCCAGCAACAGGTCGAGCAAATTCCGCTGCCACCCGGGCATCACATTCGTATCGGAGGGGACGCTGAAGAGCAAGCCGAGTCTTTTCAAGCGATTGGAGTCGCGTTGGTTCAAGCCATCATTCTGACCTATATGCTGCTTGCCGCCCTCTTAGGGTCTTACCGCCACCCACTTACGATTATGCTCACGCTACCATTGGGATTCGTCGGGGCAGCGTTGTCTATGTGGACCTTCGGACTCACGATTAATATCTTCTCGCTTTTGGCACTCATCATGTTGATCGGGATTGTCGTAAATGACGCGATCCTGCTACTCGATCAGACGCGCATCTTTCGGGAAAACGGGATGACCATCAAAGCGGCTTTGCTGAAAGCGTGTCCACTCAAATTGCGGACAATCATCATGACAAATTTGACCATTATCATCAGTATGTTTCCACAGACGCTGGGTGACCGTGGAACAGCCATTATGCGGGCAACTTTGGCAGGGGTCGAAATCGGGGCGATCATCGTACAGACCGCCTGCACACTGACCATCATCCCAGTGCTTTACGTGATTATCGAACGATTCTCCGGTCGCGGGGACGATGCCGATCCGCCAGTAACCACACAACCTGATTCTTAAAAGGCACACCGAGCCCGAGCCGCCTAAATGTAACCCAAGTTGCTCCCAACGGATTTTGGACAGTGTCGCATAGTTTTTCGGACACTCTCTTCACCCCGTAGGGGTGCTATGTTCTAAACAAGTGGCAACTCGCCTTAAATGTAATAGGGGTGAATTTGAAGAATGCACATAACCAAAGATTCTAACCACAATTCAGCAATGAGACGGGCAGTCAAAGAAACGATCCTTTTAGGCGTGATATTTCTCATCGCCCTTTTCCTCTTCTTCACGGCTGTCCACCATATCGCCACTATAGAAAAAAACCATGAACTGGAAAACCGACCAAAGGGGCTAATTTTGGGCTGGTTGGCGACGATTACCATCGGACTCATTCTCGGAAAAACTCGACAGACAGAAGGCACAGCACTCCCGAAAGCTCTCGTTGTGGTTCGGGAATCCCTCCAAGTTATTATGCTGCTGCTCTTTTTTGCTATGCTTTCTTATGCCTCCTACTGGGTATACACAACAAGGGCATTGATTGTACACCGACCCTGGGGCCTTCTGATCGGCTGGTTTGCTTTCTTGATGTTCGTCACATGCTTTGTGAGAACAAGACACCTCCTCCGATTTGCACGACGTAAACAATGATTTATCGTAAAGCCCATACTTATCTGATTCCTCCTCGCTTGCGAGGGGTAGCGCGGTATCTTCATAAAAGTGTGCCTTAAATCGAAGCTGTTTCCATCTGATTCCCCCCTGATAAGAGGGGGAGGGGGGTTGTCTTCGTCCAATTGTGCATTTATTTCCGGATGTTACGACAGATCCACGCTAATTCTATAAATACCGCCGCACAAAGGGCCATGCACCCGCCTTATAATAACGGTGTCCACCGGCACCAATAAAGAGTTCACATCTATCGGGAACACCTGCCACCGTATAGATCCTCTTTAACCGTTCATAAGCAAATTCAACATGGTCTATCGGAAAAATACCATCATCGCGCCCTGCAACCGCACAGAACGGACGCGGTGCGATTAAGCCAGCGACATCATACATCTCGCCAAGCCGCATCACCCCCGGCACATAGTTACATTCGCAATGCCGGATCATACCGATGCTCCCTTCAAATGTGCAGAAATAGCAACTCGGCACGGCAACCGCGATCCGGGTTTCACACGCCGCCGCGAAAAGCGAGACCGTCCCACCGCCAGAATTACCGGTAATCGCGATCCGTCCAGCATCTACAGGTAAGTTTCCTATCGCCCAATCAATGAGGCGCGACATATCCCACACCCGTTCCCCAATCGGCGTACGCCCGACGAGTATGCTATGAACCAACTGATGCCGACAAGAGTGCGTATTATTCGCCGCTTTATCCGCATCCGTTCGCGTTTCACCGAAAGCCCGTGTCGTCGGCGCAATAGCGATATACCCCTCTTCCACAACCGCCTGCCGTGCGATATCGCGCTCACCTTCCAACATGTGCGCCTCTTCCGCCGCTGTATCCGCAATACCTGCATAGAGATGCGGGTGGTTATGCCCATGCGGACACAGAACTAACGGAAGTTTACCTTCTATCGTTCTCGGACGGAGGAGATAGAACGGCAACGGCACCGTCGGCTCCACCCACAGATACCAACTTTCGCGGGAGTGGTCGTCCATATCCAAGACTTCCAGCTGCTCGGCTTTCGGAACGTAACCTGCAAGGTCAGATTCCATATTATCTAAACCGAGGATTTCTCGCAGCTTCGGACGAAAATTGGCTTGCCATGCGAACAGCCCTTCCCGTGTGGTCTCCCGAAATTCATACCGTCTCGGCACAGTGTCGTATAAGTTCTTAAAATGTGTGTCAGCATTATACATTACAGTTCTCTCCTCTATAGACGCGGTTCACTTGACAAAACGTGTACATGATCATACATAACACGCCCAGAGTTGTCAATCAAATTTCAGGGTTATTTCGTTTTCGATGTTTTTATCCAATTGTGGACCCCCAGGACCCGTAGGTGCGGTTTGAAACCGCACCGGGACACAAAAGAAAAATCAAAAATGGAGACACGCCGATAACTTATGGAAAACGAAATCGCCCTAATCAAATTTCGTTATCCCTTGCTATTTCAAGCGAATCGGTATATAATACAGACGTGAGTTTGATAAATCCTTAAAGCATCCGCTTTTCCGCTGATCGTCCGCCTACCCCCTGATAAGAGGGGATGAAGGGGAGTTGGGTTTCTAAAAATCACCGCTTTTCGGGGCATCTATTGCTTTTTGGGTGAATGTGCGTCTGCTGAGGAAACCTCTCATATTTTTTTCAAACTGGCGTTAATACAGATATGACAACAAACAAATCAAAACAGACTGCATCAAGCAATATCACATTACCGTCTCAACAGTACGATATTGCTGCGAAAGTTCCTTTTTATATATTTCCGCAAGATGTCCTGTCGTTCCTACTGAAGGAACAAAACTTTGAGTTTCTTGAGCATCTTGATAGTGAATTTGCTACCGTTGAAGCACGTTATATGGACATCTTAACGAAGGTACAACTTGATGGGAAACCCATTTTGGTGCATTGCGAAATTCAGACAGACGATAGCCATCACCTGAATATGGTACGCCGCAATGTCGGCTATCTAGGCAGATGTTTAAAAAAATACGGGCTGCCGATCTATTCCTTCGTTATCTATCTCCGAGGGGCAGCAGGGCATGCCGATCCCGGAGGCTACGTCCAAGATATCCCAGGGCACCGTTTTATTGTTGAATATGCAGTCATCCGACTGAGCGAATGTGATGGACAACCAATTCTTGAGGCGCGGCAGCCGGGATTGTTGCCTTTTACACCCTTAATGAAACCACCAGCCGGGATGTCAAATCTTGAATGGACAGGGCGATGTATAGAAGCAACGAAGGAACTCCCGCTGGACTCAGCAACACGTAGCAATTTACTAATAGACCTGTGGATAATGAGTGGTTTAGTTCATGAACGCCAAGCACTCACCACACTTGTTCAGGAGGATATCATGCAAGAATCATCAGTGTACCAATTTATCATTGAACAAGGCATTGAACAAGGCATTGAACAAGGCATTGAACAAGGCATTGAACAAGGAGAAAGAAAGAACGCCATCGAAAATATCTTGGCACTTCTCAGCCTCCGTTTCCATGCCAACGCGGCCCACGTGTTAACACCCGCACTTGAAGCCGTTGAGAATTTGCAAGACCTCAAGCAGCTGCAGCTGGACGCAGCACAGGCAGACAACCTAGAGACGTTTATCAACATTTTAGGCGCAAGTAGCACACGAACCTAACACCAAGTGTGTGAATTTGTGCGAATGGATACGTTGTGCATCAGGCGATGCGGAGGTTTTTTATGAAAGTACTCATAACCGGCGCGAGCGGTAGACTCGGCGAATATGTCATCCGAGAATTAGCAACAGAACACTCGTTAGTGCTGATGTCGCGCAGAACACCACCCGACGCATTCTCACATTTACCCTTTATCCAAGGCGATCTGAACAACTTTGCAGACTGCCAACGCGCCGTTGAAGGTGTGGACGCGATCCAACACCTCGGCGCACAGCCGGGCCCCGTCGATCATCCAGATTTGCGGGCGAATGCCGAAGAAAGAGGCATCCCCTTCGACACAACCTTCAAAACGAATATGCTCGGCACCTACTACCTTATGCAAGCCGCAATTGAGGCAGAGGTCCAAACAGTCGTGATGTCAGGGAGCAATTGCGCACTCGGACACGGCTTCCGAATTAGCAAAACCCATATCCCGATAGACTACTTACCGATAGATGAAGAACACCCGTGTTACCCTGAAGACTCCTATAGCTTCTCTAAACGCTGCGGCGAAGACCTCTTAGCGAGTTATACCCGTGCATACGGCATCCGCACTTATGTTACGCGACCTGCTGGGATCAGTCCAGCGGAACGCCGAAAGCAGATGGCAGAGAACGCCAAACCGACAACCGGTTGGACACCGTGGCTCTGGTGTTGGGTCGGCAGCGAAGATGTCGCCAGCGCACACCGCCTGGTTATGGAAAAGGCGGATATATTACCACCACATGATGTCTATTTTTTGAACGCAGATGATACGTCCGCATTAGAGCCCTCACAAGAATTGGTTGAGCGTTTTAAACCCGAATTCCTTCCAAAGGTGAGAACGCTTCAGGGGCATCAATCGTTTATCAATTGCGACAAACTCAAAAATGCTGTCGGATGGCAACACAAAACATCGTGGCGGAAATAGGAGGATGGGTTTATAACCCTGACCGCTAACAGGAAATATTAGAAAGGTCTGTGTTTGTAGTAGTGCGATGTATCGCCCGTTGTGATATGAGATGGCTGGATTTGCATTATAGTTGTCTGTGTTTGTAGTAGTGCGATTTATAGTAAAGCCAATAGTTATTGAAACACATCAAATAGAAGCGAGATCCCTCTGATTCCCCCCTGATAAGGGGGGTAGGGGGGTTGTCTTCCTAAAAGTGGGCATTTGTTTTTAGATTTTACTATAGTTGTCTGGTTTTGTAGTAGGATGATGTATCGCCTGTTGTGATATTGGTTTTGTAGTAGGGTGATTTATCGCCCGTTGCGATGTTGGTTTTGTAGTAAGGCGATGTATCGCCCGTTGTGATGCGAAATAAATCGGTTGGCTCGAAAAAGTTCTATAATTTTAGACTGGACAGATAGAGGAATATTATGGCAACCAATGACAGCGTAAGAATCGGTGTTATCGGTGTCGGGAGTATCTCCGTACGCGGCATCCTTCCACACCTCACACAAGACGACGTTCAAGATAGGTTACAGGTCACCGCCGTTTGTGATCCTGTACCCGGTAGGGCAGCAGCCGCCTCTGAAAAATTCAACGTCCCGCACGCATACCAATCCTACGAAGCACTGCTGTCAGACGGGCACGTAGATGCCGTGACGATCGCCTCACCCATCGGCTTACACTATGAGCAGGGGAAACTCGCGATTGAACACGGGCTGCACGCACATTTCAACAAAACCATGACAACGACCGTTGATGAAGCAGACGATCTCATTGAATCGGCAGCACGCAAAGACGTAAAATTAGTGGCTTCTCCGGGGCAGATGCTCCGTCCGATCCACCAAGAAATCCGCAAACTCATCAATGACGGTGCCATCGGGAGATTAACGTGGGCAGCCACAGGCGCCGCTTTCGGTCGCTACCACGAAAACGAATCTGTCAGACACGGCGACGATCCGCTCTCTAATATTAATCCAGCGTGGTATTTCCGTAAACCCGGCGGC
>RKRO01000405.1 GCA_007571355.1 Candidatus Poribacteria bacterium
GTATTTGGAGAAGGCAATTTCCAAAACGAGATTATATGGCACTATGATAACCGCCTATCCAGAAAAGCAAGGCAGTTTTCACGCTTGCACGATAGTATTCTATTGTACAGTAAAACAAATAAGGTAAAACACCATCCGATTTATGATGAGAATTGGAAACCCTCGCCTACGCAACAACGTCGTCTGGCGAAAGGTTATGAAGTTCGCAAAGGTTCCTTAATTATCTACGACAAGAAGAAATTCGCACAGAGCGATATAGACGAAACAAAGTACACTCGTGTCTATCATTCAGCAGCGGGGCAACCACCCCTTGGAGATGTTTGGATGTTACCAATTTTGAATCCGATGGCAAAGGAACGTCTCGGCTACCCGACACAAAAACCACTTGCCCTCTTAGAACGAATCATCAAAGCCTCTTCCAACCCAGGTGATACCGTCTTCGACCCCTTCTGCGGATGCGGCACAACCATTGATGCCGCACACGGACTCAACAGACACTGGGTCGGCATCGACCTTACCGTCCTCGCCTTAGAACCCATGGAACGCAGACTCCAACAACGACACGGACTTCAGGCAAACCGCGATTACCACATCGAAGGCTACCCAACAACCCATCAGGATGCACTCCTCCTCGCTGAACAGAACCCTAACGACTTCGCAAACTGGGCTGTCACACGATTAGGACTCAGTCCGACACCCGACAGCAACGACGGCGGGTTCGACGGCACAGGCAAGATGTTGCTTTGGGAGAACAGACACGTCGCCCAAACCGAGCAGCAAAAACTCCCTGTCATCGCAGAAGTCAAATCCGGACGAAGCCTAACGCCAAATCAAGTCCGTGCCTTCCGAACAGCCATGCAGGACGAAGCGGCTGCCATCGGCATTTTTATTACCTTACACCCCGTCACACGCGGCATGCGGAACTTAGCCGAAGCAGAAGGTTTCTTTGAACACAACGGCAAACGGTATCCGCGTCTGCAATTCTGGCAGATCACGGACACTTATTTCACGGATAGCACAATACCGGTAGCCCTGCCCTGGCAGATTGATGAACGCCTGAAAGCCGCTCAGCACCCTGGTGCCCAGCAAACAGGCTTCGATTTTTCAATTATCTAAATTAACGAACGTTAACTCAAAAATTCGCATGTTATGAACAACTTGAAAACAATCCACATCACAAAAACACCACAAAGTCAAACCACCACTGCGATCGTGACACTTTGAAAAGGAAAAATAAAAATCAAAATTATCCAATTGTGCACGAAAATTCCGGACGCGTAGAACGCAAGGGCGTGAGAAGTCAATGGGGCCGTGAGATGTAGCCCCAGAATATCGGAAAAAAGCATCATGAACAATTTTATGAACGTTCATGAACACCGTCACAAAACGCGATACGTCTATCAACCGATTTTTGCGATAAACCTTTGTATCAAGCGGATCTAAGGAAGATAATGCTTCAATCACAGAAACCGGACATAATTGCAACGTTCACGAAAACCTGTCCAATGTTCACGAAATGTTCATAAACGAACTTGATAAACGTACTGCTCAAAGCAACACTAATTTAACGAGACGTTAATACTTTATCGGAGGAAATAATGCTCAAAAGAAAGGACCTCAAATTCAGACTCGCAAACCGACACAAAGAATTCGCAGTCGCGCAATTCGCCCAATTCATGAAACCCACGGATGTCGTTACCGCCGTCATGGAAAAATTTGAAACCGAACTCGCCATTGACAAAGAAAAATATGGCGAAGGCGAAATCCGTAGATACCTCTCTCACAACTTCTGGGTCCTCGACCCGAAAAACCGGAAAATGCCCGAAAAATTCAAAGAGCACTATGAACTCACCAAACGGCAATACCTCAAAATCTACGCCGATAGCTACCTCAGCCACCCCCGAAACATCATCAGAGAACTCGACACCCTCTATGAAAAATGCACCCAACAACTTGAAAACGGTGACCCAGATAAAATACGACAACTCGTCCCAACCATGCTCAAAATCATTCAAGCCATCCAAAACACCCTCAACGCAATTCCACCTGAAGAAATGGAAAGCGAAGAAAAAATCCTTGAGAAAATCCAGGTTGTTCACCTCCTAAATTGGACGATGGTGACACCCGATCCACTGGAAGAGAAAGAAGCACAGACACTCAAAGAAATGATAGAGGCGAACGCCCCATTTGAAGAAATTCGGCACTTCGTTGAGTATCTCAGATGCAAAAATCAAGATGTTTATGTCCGATATAACCCAGAAAAAAAGAAAACACATATTTTAGAGGCAGGAGTTTCACCTTCCAATTCATTTCTGAAGAGGACGAGGAAAGACCACCCAACACCGGCTTCTTCGGGGATGCAGATAGGTACTTACCAGAGTACATAAAGGAATCCATCAAGTAATGAGAATAAGCAGCGTAAACTTAGGGAAACCCTTCATTGTCCTTTGCCCTGAATGAGGAAAAAGAAATAGGGACTAACGGGTGGACTTGTTCGTAGTAGGGCGATTCATCGCCCGTCGTAATACGGGAGGGCAGAAAGTTCTATAGTAATCAAATTGTAAGCGTTACCTTCCGTAGATGTAGTCTGCCGTCGATCACAGATTCTAACCGTGGGTTTCGTTGTGTTCAAAATATTGGAAACTAAATCCATTGGCTAAAATTCACAAGCGGCAGCGATGTAATCCCCTTCTAACGAACCCAGTGTAACGCGCTGTATCTGGCTAATCGCACGCTCCGGCGCGTCCACAAGAACGCGAAGGTAATTATCCGTAAAACCGGCAAGGAGGTTGTTTTCACCTTCTCTGCTCGCTTCAATCAACACCGCTTTCTGTTTCCCAAGCATCCGTTGGCGAAACGCTGTGTTCAAGCGTTCACCCAGCGCGATCATCGCTTGGCTCCGTGCAGCAGAGACATGCGGGGAAACCTGACCCGAATAAGTCGCTGCGGGCGTGCCTTTACGGGGGGAATAACGGAACACATGCAATTGACTGAATCCGATGGCCTCGACAAATTGGCACGATGCCTCAAAATGGGCATCTGTCTCCCCGGGAAATCCGACCATAATGTCCGTGGTAATCCCGACATCGTCGCCAAAGACGCATCGTAAATTCTCAACAAGATGTGCAAATTCTGCCGTCGTATAACGCCGACGCATCTGTCGCAATACCTCATCGGAACCGGCTTGGAGGGGCAAATGGAAGTGGGGCATGCATTTCGGGAACACCGCCATCCGTTCACCGAGCGTATCCGGAAAATACATCGGTTCGATAGAACTAAATCGGATACGCTCAATGCCTTCGATGTCGTGGATATGCTCTAAAATATCGGCAATGTCTCTGTCCCGACCGGTATCCATACCGTAGGCACCGAGATGCACGCCAGTGATAACGATCTCTTTGATACCGCTGTCCGCAATGCGCTGTGCTTCTTGGACGATGTCGCTGAGTGGACGGCTTGTCATTCTACCTCGCACATAAGGGATGATGCAATAGGTACAGAAAGCACTGCATCCATCTTGTACTTTAATCAGGGCGCGCGTGCGCTTACCCGCATCACTAACACCTTTGCTAAAACGTGCGTGTTCCCGAATCGCATCGTGCTGAACGGGTTCTATAGAGAGAAGAGGACTTGGTGTGTGCGTTTCCGCTGTCGCCTTTATCCGCTCCGCTTGCGTGGGAACAGGGGGGGCAGACGTTTTGGATTTCAATATATCAAGGTAATCCTGGAAATCTGCCTTCTCGCGATTACCGAAAACAAACGCCACACCCGGTATCTCTTCAATCGCCTCACGGTCGCTTTCCGCATAGCAACCCGTAACGAGTACCTTTGCATTCGGATGCTGTCGGATGGCTCGCCGAATCGCTTGCCGTGCTTTTTGATCGGCAACGTTCGTTACTGTGCAGGTATTGATAAGGTAAAGGTCCGCCTGCTGACGTGAATTCTCATTGTCAAGGATAGTGTATCCGTTGCGCTGGAGGGTCTCACGCATCGATTGTGTATCGTATTGGTTGACCTTACACCCCATCGTCATCAGTTTTGCAGTTCTCATATTTTTAATTTTACCTTGCAGAGGAACAACAGGCGTTAGAACTCTCCGAAAACCGCTTTGCTGACTGCTAATTGCCAATTGCTAACGTGAAAAAGAAATTTGACCAAGCACTCGTTTATCAACAGATATAGTAAAGCCCGTAATTATGGAAACTCATCCTATCGAAGCGAGGTCCCTCTAATTCCCCCCTGCTTGCGGGGGGAGGGGGTATCTTCCTAAAAGTGTGCATTTATTTTCGGATTTTACTATATTATACCCAGTTTTCACCTGAATTGCAAGGAGACTTATTTGGTTTTCCAATTAACAGTTGTTGGTTCGTCGTAGGAAAACCATTCATTGCCCGTTCTTATGTTCCTGAATTACAAGGAAGATGTGATCTGATGAATGAAAACGGGAAGGGAATAGGCGGGCACAACGACCCGCCCAGCAAAAAAGATTATGATAATTCAACCGCTTTACCGGTGCGTGCACACTCGTAGATAGACATATTAAGTGCAACAGAGCGTCTGCCTTCATAACCATCGACCGCCGGAGCCGCACCATCGTTGATAACACGAAGGGCATCTTCAATCACGTTGTTCGGATAAGGCGGAAGTTCGATTTCCGGTTCATCGTCATCGACGAATGACCACATCTCCGGTCCGAGACCAACGATGCCTTTTTCGCCGTGGATGTGAATCATTGAAACGTTACCGCCAGGGTAGGTTGTCGTTGTCAAGACGTGCCCAAGTGCACCGTTTTCAAATTCGAGGATCGCTGAGGTCATGTCCTCGGTTTCGCAATTTTCATGGTCATAGACATCGAAGTGTGCACCGATGACGCGTTTCACGGGCCCCATGAACCAGAGCATAAGGTCAATGTAGTGCACGCCTTGGTTCATGATAGAGCCACCACCGTCGAGTTCCCACGTGCCGTGCCAGCCGACGTAGTAACTATCCGGACGTTTCCATTTCATGCGGAGTTCACACAGGAGGGGTCTACCGATAGCACCGGTCGCGAGTGCCTGCTGGATCCGACGATTGTGTCTGCCGTACCGTTCCCCGAAATCCACAAGCAGCTTGACATCGTTGTCCTCACATGTTTTAATAAGAGCATTGCAATTCTCAACGCTGACATCCATCGGTTTTGTGGTAATGACGTGTTTGCCGCGGCGCGCCGCTTCTTCTCCGAATTTGCCGTGAAGACCGCTCGGGGTCATTATCATCGCCACGTCGATATCGTCTCGATCGAACATTTCAAGGGCATCACCGTGGCTTTCGCAACCAAAACGTTCCTCGGCTGCTTTGCGGCGAGCCTCAACAAGGTCCGCTACAGCGACAAGTTCAGCACCGTCCGTGCCGTGAATCACACCGGAGCGGTTCATACCCATACCTAAACCGACAACGCCAAAACGTAGATTTTTAGCCATTAGAATTTCTCCTATAAATGTATATATGTGTATCCCAATTTTGAGTATTATAACACATACGCGGATGATACGTTACAAAAAAACGATCAGTTTTGCGCCGCTTCTATTTATCCTACACACTGTCCTATGGATATCCATTGCACAACCCGCGCCTTCCCAAAATCAAATCGTCCAGTTCACTGAGGTGACTGAGCAACTGGGTATCGCATTTCGGCACACCAACGGTGAAAGCGACGAAAAATACTTTATTGAACCGATCGGTAGTGGCGTTGCTCTCTTCGATTTTGACAACGACAGGGATTTGGACCTCTATCTCGTCAACGGTAGCGACCTGCCCGGACAGACTTCACCAGTCGTACCGACAAACCGTCTCTATCGTAACGACGGCGATACCTTCACGGATGTAACGATACAAGCAACCGTTGGCGATACAGGCTATGGGTTGGGGTGCTGCGTCGGTGATTATAATAACGACGGTCTTACGGATCTCTACATAACAAACAACGGGCCAAATGTCCTCTATCGGAATAACGGCGACGGCACTTTTACAGATGTCACCGAGGCCACCGGGGTTGGTGGAAATCAGTTTAGCAGCGGATGCGCTTTTGTAGATATTGATACCGACGGTTATCTGGATCTCTATGTCGTCAACTACGTTCAATTTGATCTGGAGACAAACCCGGAATGCACCCGACAAGGTATTCGGACTTACTGCACGCCAGAGGCACTGCAAGGGGCTACAGATATTCTCTATCGCAACAACGGGGACGGCACTTTCACAGATATAACAGCAGCAGCAGGTATCAGCGGCGCAAATGGAAAAGGGTTAGGGGTCGTCTGTGGTGATGTCGATAACGATGGCGATATAGATGTTTTTGTTGCAAACGATACCACACCGAATTTCCTTTATTTGAACGACAGCGACGCTGTGATTCAGATGACAGAAACCGCGCTTTTTGCCGGAGTCGCCCTCAGCGAAGAGGGACGCGCCTATAGCGGAATGGGCGCGAACCTCGGCGACTTCGATAACGACGGCTATCTCGACATCGCCATCACAAATTTTCAAGATCAGACAAATAGTCTCTACCACAACGCACAGAGCGGTTTTTTCAACGAGGTGAGTTTCGCTAAAGGCATCGGTGAAAGGAGCCTCCCCTATCTGGCATGGGGTGTCGATTTCGTCGATGTTAACAATGACGGTTGGTTAGACCTATTCGTTGCCAACGGACACTTGGACGACAATGTCGCAGAGATTGATCCCATTGGCACTTACGCGCAACCAAACCAACTTTTCCTAAACAACCGTGGCATCAGTTTTGAGGAGTCCGTTGATGCGGCAATCGCGGTTGAAAAAGTGAGTCGCGGCACTGCCTTCGGTGATATAGATAACGATGGCGACATAGATATTGTCGTCTCTAACCTCAAAAACGCACCGACTGTTTTACGAAACGATAGTAACAATACATCGCAGTGGTTGTGTATCAAGTTAATCGGCACACATTGTAATCGCGATGCAATCGGTGCGCGGGTAACGCTTGTTTCCGGCGACTCGACACAGATCCGGGAGGTCAAAAGCGGCTCTGGCTACCTCAGTCAAAACGATCTCCGCCTACACTTCGGATTAGGGGACGCAACACAGATTAATACCTTGACAGTGCGATGGCCCTGTGGCAAACGCCAAACCTTACAGGACGTTGAAACGAATAGAGTACTTGTTATTTCAGAAGAATAGCACAAAATATTTTTTGTTTGTTTTCTTTCCGTTTTTGCTATACTAACCCAAGTTGCCACTTGTTAAGATGTGCATCTCTCAAGGACGATGAGCATATTAGGAATTGTTTGAGAATGTCCTCTTATCGTAAAGCCCGTAAGGATCGAAACACATCCTATCGAAGCGAAGTCCCTCTGATTCCTCCCTGCTTGCGGGGGGGGTGCTGGGG